>DASYTU010000014.1:0-2399 GCA_036001925.1 Actinoplanes sp. | reverse complement strand
ATGAAGAGGAAACCGTGGATCGGTCCCACGATGGCGACCAGCGCGTCGTTGCCGCCGATGTACTTGATGGGCATCGCCACCAGCACAAGTACGAGCAGAACCACGCCGACGGTCCAGGCGATGATCCGGTAGCGGATGAGGGCTCCCTGCACGATCCACTTCCTTGGGTACGTCTATCCGGGATAGTCGCCGGGCCGTGCTTCCGGGTGGGCGGCCAGCCAGGAGAGATAGTCGTTGTACGCGGCGAGTTCCGGGTCGTCGTCCGTGGCCGGTGCGGCAGCCCGGGTCGGCACGCGAACCGGCCGGCCGACGGTAACAGGCGCGCCCGGGAGCCGCTCCCGGGTCTCCGCCGGCGGTGCCGCGGGAGCCTCCCGCTTCCTACGCTCGTGCTGGATCTCCCGGACCCACAGGAAGACCACGAACCCGGCGAACACCGGCCACTCGAACGTGTAGCCCCAGCTCAGCGCGTTGCCGCCGGTGGCGCGACTAAACTGCCACCAGCCGAGGGCGAGGAAGCCGCAGACCAGGACGATCGCCAGCAGGTGGCGCGCGATCCAGGCCGGAGTCCACAGCCCTTTCATGCTTGCGAGCGTACCGGCGCGGGTTTGGCGTTTGCTTGCCCGGGCAACCGTTGGGCAGCAGGCGCAACCGATGGACGTGGAGGTTCGCTATGACCGACCGAGCACGCCTCGACGCGGGCGCGGACGACGCCGTCGTCTTCGAGACCGGCATCGACCCGGCCGCGCTCGCCGACGAAGACCTGTTCCGCGAGCTGAGTAGCTTGCACCGCACCCGCCTGGACACGCTCCGGCACGGGCCCGACGCGGCGCTCGAGAACCACCTGCGGCGCACCGCGGAGTTGGAGACCGAGTACCTGGCCCGGTTCCCGGGTCGTGAGGTGGATCCGAGCCGGTTGACCCAGGACTTCTGAGGGACCGTCGATGATGGGCCCGGTTCACGACAGACCCGCCCGCTGCGGGCGCCGTTCACCCGGTACGCCGAGCCCAGCGGCGCCGCCGAGGTCAACGAAGAGGTACGCGACCAGGGCAGCTCGCTCCGCCACTCGCTCGGCGAGTTGATCAACTGCCCGTTCTGCCTGGCCGTCTGGGTGGCGACCGGGCTCGCCGGCGGACTGGTGCTGGCGCCGCGGGCGCCGCATCGCATGAACGGGCGGGCGGTAGCTCAGGCCCTGACCGGGGTCACGGCAGTTCGCGGAGCGCTTCCGATGCCTCGTCCTGGGCGTACTCACCTTCGGGCAGCGCGTCGATCCGGGTCAGCACGGTGGCCGGAAGATCGGCGGCCACGGCGCTGCGTCGCAGGTCGAAGCTGCTCAGCCGTTCATTTCCGAGGAACACCTCGTCAAGAAAGGCGTCCAGCACGCGAAGGTCGTCGGTCACGGTTCCAGGCCTACCCTCAGGCGGCGCGGGCAAACGGCGTGAGGTGGGTCACAAGGCCTGCCGGAATCGTGGGCCCATGCCGGCGGTTGAGAACGAATGTCGGTGTGTCCAGTGTCCCCGGGCCTCACCCATTGCCTTCGCGGACTACCGTTCGGCTGGAGCCGCGTTGTGCCTTTCGCCGAGAGGCGACATGCACACCGACGTCTGTGCCGTCCCCGGTCCGCCGGGGCGGCACATTTTTCTTCCGGCCCAGCCGTGTTCCGCCCAGCCATGTTGGGCCGCGCCTGTGTTCAGCCCCGGCCGTGTTCGGGCCGGCCGTGTTCGGGCCGGCCGTGTTGGGCGGGCCTGCCCGGGTACCTGATCTCCCATGAGCGACGACTTGGATGATGGTGTCGGCGCCGTGCGGGATGGCTTTCCCAGCGGCGACGACCGGATCGACCGGCGAGCGGCGGAGTTGCTGCCCGAGGAGCGGACCGCGGGCAGCGCCAACCCGCAGGCTCAGGCCGACGCGATCCTCGAGGAGTCCGATGAACGCGAGGCCGACCCGCAAGCCGCGCCGGACTCGTTCGTCGAGCACCGCACGTCGGCGGAGACGGTCACGCCCGGCGATGCGACCCGCTAGACGGCCCGCGCGACTTGCGTGGGCTCCCATCGCCCCCATACGGGCGATTTGCGCACACGTTGTTGGCGGCGCTGAGCTTGGATTGCGACAAGGCCGCACCGAGCGGGGCCGAGGCCGTGAGCGCCGCCGCGCGGCTAGCCGACGTGCTGGACTACCTCGAACTCCAGCAGGCTGGAGCCGGACGCGACCGGGCGGCTGCGTTGGCCCGCGTGGGCTTCCCGCCCTGAGCCGGACGACCAGGCCTGGAAGGCCTCCTCGGTCTCCCAGCGTGTGTACACGAAGTAGCGCGTCTCGCCGGCCACCGGGCGCAGCAGCTCGAAGCCGAGAAAGCCGGGGGTGTTCTCCACGGCGCCCAGCCGAGCCGCGAAGCGCCGCTCCAG
>DASYTU010000013.1:0-27726 GCA_036001925.1 Actinoplanes sp. | reverse complement strand
TCGCGCGTCTGGGATCGCTGGCTTGGCGTCACGGGTTCCGGGGCGGATCAGATAGTCCCCCGTCGAGTCGATCATGAAGTTACGGGCACGAAACGCGGCACAGCTGACTACAACTTCATGATCAACAAGTCCGGAGACGGTCGTGCTGGACGGTGACGGCCTTGCGCGGAAGATCGCCGGCACAATGGCGACCATCGGTTTCCAAGATCTTGCGTGTTCTCGCGGCCGTGCCGGGGCGCCATCGCAAGCTCTTAGCCGGAGGCGTTGATCATGAGCTCGTTGCGGCGAATCCGCCCGGTTCCGGCGACTGACTCCCTCATGATCAACGCGGTCGGCTGGGGCTGCGCAGCGCAGCCAGCACATGCCGATGAGCGCGGAGCATCTGCGACGGGGCGGAGCATCTGCGACGGGGCGGGGCATCTGCGACGGCGGCGGGCGTCTGCGACGGGGCGCGGGACGTCCGCGACGGGCGCGGGATGTCCGCGACGGGCGCGGGACGTCCGCGACGGGCGCGGGACGTCCGCGCCAGGGCCCGGGCGTCTGCGACGGGGGCGTGGGATGTCCGCGACGGGGCGCGGGATGTCCGCGCCAGGGGCCCGGGCGTCTGCGACGGGGGCGTGGGATGTCCGCGACGGGGGCGCGGCGTGTCGCGGGAGCGGACGCGGGCCGTGTGCGCTGGACCAGGGCCGCGCTAGCGAGGGAGCTCGACGGCGGGCCCTGCGGCGCCGGCCTCGAGCGTGTCGGCGGAGCCGAGCACCCCAGGATGGCCGTCCGAACCGATCGGCGCCACCGATGCCGAACTGTCCCCGGCATCGGACGCCGACCGCGTGGCAGACGCGAGCGCCGCCGGCGCCGGGCTGGGCCCAGCGTGGGACGCCGACCGCCGTGCGGACAGCTCCTCGATCGAAGGCTGCGCCCCGGACGCTTCGCGGCGGTGGCGGAGCTCGGCCGGGAGGACCGCCAGCGTAACCAGCAGGCCCAAACCGCCCACGGCGGCGAATCCCCACGGCGGTGACCAGGTGTCCATCACCAGCCCGGCCAGCGGCGCGCCCAGTGCCACGCCCACCGTCAGCGCGGAGTTGTGCAGGCCCATCGCCTCGCCGCGGGCCGAGGCCGGGGTCAGGCGGCTCACCGCGTCGGCGCTGGCGGTGATGGTCGGGGCGCACAGCGCGCCGGCGGGAATGAGCAGCAGGGCGAGCAGCCACCAGTGATCCCCGCCGAGCCCGACCGGGATGGTGAGCGCCGCCATCGGCGCGAGCAGCATCACCGGCGGGAGGCCGCGCTTGACCGTGCCGTACGCGAAGCCGCCCAGCAGCGAATACACCGCCCACAGGGCCAGCACGACGCCGGTCCAGGAGAGCTGGCCGGTGTCCCGCATCACCGCGACCACGGCGACGTCGGTGCCGGCCAGCACCACCGTGGCGGCCATGCTGACCGCCAGCACGGCGATGAGGCGCGGGGTAAGCCAGCTCCGCCGGGGGACGCGCTCGCCGGCCGCGACCGGCGCCTCGCTCTCGGACCGGATCGGTGGGTTGAGCAGGTACAGGCCGATGCCGGCAAGCAGTAGGCCGGCGCCGATCGCCAGCATCCCGACACGCGGGCCGGCGCTGGTGGCGATCAGCACGCCGAGCGCGGGCCCGGCCATGAACGACACCTCGGTGGTCATGGAGTCGAGCGCGAACGCCGGCAGCCGCTGAGCCTCGGGCGTGAGCGCCGCGATCGACTGCCGGGCGACGGAGAAGGCCGGCAGCGACAGGAAACCGCCGACCGCCGCCATGAGCAGCAACAGCCAATACGGAACGGCCTGCGCCGTCGTCCAGAAGAGCACCTCGCCGATCGTGGTCAGCACCAGCATCGGCCGCAGGCCGCGGAGGTCGACGAAGCGGCCCATCACCGGCGCGCCCAGCGACGCCCCGATCGTGAACGCGGCGCCGATCAGTCCGGCCGCGCCGTAGCCGAGGCCAAGATCACCGACCACGTGCAGGGTCAGCGTGACGGCGCCCGCGGTGATCGGGATGCGCGCCAGCGTCGCCACGATGAGCAGCGACTTGAGCCCGGGCAACGCAAGCGTCTCGCGGTAAGGCTTGAGGGTCATTGCGGTCGTAACCTCCGCGACACATCTTGCCGCCGGGGTACGACAATCTGGAAACGCTTTACACCGAACCCCACGGGCGGGCGGAACGGCTAGGCGGAGCGCACCACGGGAGCGCCCGTGGTCGCCACCGAGGCCGTGCGGAACTCCTCCAGCGCCGCCTCCGTGGTGCCCGCCGCCACGCCTGCGGTCAGGTCCAGCAGCACCGTGGTGTCGAATCCCGCAGCGACCGAGTCCAGCGCCGTCGCCCGTACGCAATGGTCTGTCGCGATGCCCACCACGTCGACCGACGCGACGTCGCGCTCGCGCAGCCAGTCCGCCAGCGACTCGCCGTCAGTCGTGCGTCCTTCGAAGCCGGAGTACGCGGCCGCGTGCTCGCCCTTGTGGAAGATCGCCTCGACCTTGTCGGTGACCAGGTTCGGATGGAAATCGGCGCCGCCGGTACCGACTACGCAATGCGGCGGCCAGGTGTCGAGATAGTCGGGGTGCTCGCTGAAGTGGGCCCCGGGATCGATGTGGTAGTCCTTCGTCGCCACTATGTGGTCCCAGCTGCCGGACCGGAGGGCGGAGGAGATGCCGGCGGCGACATCCGCGCCGCCGATGACGGCAAGCGAACCGCCTTCGCAGAAATCGTTCTGCACGTCGACGATGATGAGAGCGCGAGACACGGGTCAGCCCTTCAGGAAGTCGGGACCATGGTGACCGGGATGGCCGGGTCGCCCGCGGAGAGCTTCAGGCCCTCCCACGGGATCGAGATCAGGCATTGGCGCAGGTGCTCGCGCGACTCGGCCAGGGATGGCGGGTCGACCACCTCGCCTCCCGCCACGAACGTGTGCTGCAGTAGGCGGTCGTTCGGCCGGTGGTCCGGGACGCCCTGGGACACGACGATCTCCTCGGTCGCCGTACCGGTGGGCTTGTGCCGCCGGACCGCGGTCTTGCGGCCGCCGACCGTCGCTTTGTTCTCCGAGCGCTTGACGACCGACCGGCCCTCGACCTCGACGAGCTTGTAGACCAGTCCGGCGGTCGGCGCCCCCGAGCCGGTGACCACGGCGGTGCCGGCGCCGTAAATGTCGACCGGCTCGGCGGCGAGCGTCGCGATCGAGTACTCGTCCATGTCACCGGAGACGATGATCTTCGTCTCGGTCGCGCCCAGCGAGTCCAGCAGCTCGCGGGAGTGCTGGGCGAGCACGGACAGGTCACCGGAGTCGAGCCGGATGGCGCGCAGGTCCGGGCCCGCCACGGCGATCGCGTTGGCGATGCCCTGCCTGATGTCGTACGTGTCCACCAGCAACGTCGTGTTCTTGCCCAGCGCCGCGACCTGGGACGCGAACGCCGCGGACTCGTCGTCGTGCAACAGTGTGAATGCGTGCGCCGACGTTCCGGTGGTGGGGATGCCATAGCGGCCGCCGGCCGCGAGGTTCGAGGTCGAGGCGAATCCGGCGATATAGGCGGCCCGGGCCGCGGCCACGGCGGCCTCTTCATGGGTACGGCGGGAGCCCATCTCGATGATCGGCCGGCCCCGCGCCGCGGTGACCATCCGGGCCGCGGCCGCCGCGATCGCGCTGTCGTGGTTGAGCACGGACAGGATCAGCGTCTCGAGCACCACGCACTCGGCGAACGTGCCGGACACGGTGAGGATCGGCGAGCCCGGGAAGAACAGCTCGCCCTCGGCGTACCCATCGATGTCGCCCGTGAAGCGGTAGTCCGCAAGCCAGGACGCGGTCGCCTCGTCGACGATGCCGGCCCTTCGCAGGAAGTCCAGGTCCTCGCCGGAGAAGTGGAAATCGCTGATCAACTCCGTGAGCCGCCCCGGGCCGGCGACCACACCGTAGCGTCGGCCGGGCGGCAGCCGCCGCGCGAACACCTCGAACACGCTCTGGCGATGCGCGGTGCCGTCCTTGAGGGCGGCACTGACCATGGTCAGTTCGTACTGGTCGGTCATCAGCGCGGGCGCGAAGTCGTTCACAGCGTCCACCCTATTGCGGCAGCGATCGCAGCGCGGGGGCCAGTTCCATCCGGCCATTCACGCCCAGCTTCGCGTACACCCGCTGGAGGTGGTTCTCCACCGTGCGCGGCGACAGGAAGAGCCGGTCGGCGATCTCACGGCTGCGGGCGCCTTCCGCGGCCAACTCGGCGACCTGACGCTCGCGGCTGGTCAGCGCCGGTTGCACGGCCAGCAGCGCCGGGGTGTGCAGGGTGTCGCAGCGCGCCAGCACGTCGGCGAGCAGCGTACTGGCGGCCAGCGCCTGCGCATCTCGGGCCGCCCGGAACGTCCGGACCGCGGTCGCCGCCGCCTCCGCGGCGAACACCAGGTAGCCGTGCGCCGAGAAATCCCGCGCCGCGGCGAACAGCCCGTCGGCGTCGCCGTCCGCAGCCGCCTGGGCGTGCCGCAGCAACAACCTCGCGGCCCGCCCGCCGGGCACGGTCTCGAGCAGGTCGAACATGCGGTCCGCGGCCAGATCGGCCCGGCCGAGCCGGACCTGGTCATAGAGCGCGAGCAGCTCGTGCCCCGCCAGTCCGTCGGCCCGCAGCCGCGCGATCAAACCCGACAGCAGGCGTACGGCGCCCGCCACGTCCCCGGTGCACGCGGCGGTCCAGGCCCGGGCTTGGACCCGCCACGGGTAGAAGAGCCCGTCGGCGGTACCGCCGGCCGCGTCGGCGACCGCCATGGACTCGGTGGCGAGGGCGGCCTCCCCGCGCAGCGCGGCCGCGTGCGCCCGCGCGGCGTGCGCGTTGCCGTCGTAGAGCCGTACGGCGGCGAGTGCCGCGCACGCCTGCTCGCTGGCCCGCAGCGCCTCCCCGGTGCGCCCGCGCAGCCACGCGCCCTGCGCTTTCAGCAGGGACGTCCAGCCGGAGCCGAACCCGAAACCGCCGGTCTGGGCCAGGTCGGCGAACTCGGCCGCCAGGATCTCGTCCATGCCGGCCAGATCGAGCGCCAGGCCTAGCCGCGTGCCGAGGGCCATCGGGAGCGCGTACTGCAGAGCCGGGATGTCGCGGCGCCACGCCACGGTGGCGGTGTCGATCGCGGCGAGCAGCTCGGCGCTGCGGTCCGGGTCGCCGGTCGCGGCGGCCAGGTAGGCGAGCACGCTGCGGGCCATCGCCCGCGCCGGCGCGCCGGCCGCGGCCTCTTCGAGCACGCCGCGGGCCAGCGCGCGGGCGGGCTCGAGCTGCAGGAGCTGAAGCCGCATCTGTGCCTCGACCGCGCGCATCCGCGCTCGCTCGCCGGGCTCGGCCTTGGTCGCGGCGGCGGTCAGCTCGTCGGCCGCCTCCGCGCGGCCCTGACCCCAGAAGCCGACCGTGGCCAGCAACGTCGCGCGGCGGTCCCCGGCCGCGCCGTCCAGAACCGCGACGGCTTCGTCGGGGCGCTCGGTGTGCAGCAGCGCGGTGGCGAGCAGCTCGGCGGCCTCGTAGCCGGCTCCGGCGTCGCGCGCGGCGGCCGACAGCCGTTCGGTCAGCTCCAGGTCGAACCGGGCGAACGCCTGGCCAGCCGCCTCCAGCAGCAGCGCGCCGTCCTGCGCGCTACCGGAGTCGAGTCGCCACACCGCCACCCGGAGCAGGTCGTCGCGGCGCCGCGCGCCCGCGTCCTCGACCAGGTCGGCGAGCGTGGCGAGGAGCCGGTGCGCGCGGGTGACCGGGCACCGGCCGCGGACCACCTCGCCGTACAGGGGGTGGGCCAGCCGGACGTCGCGCCGGCGGCCGTTCCCGGTCACCCGGATCAGGCCGCGCTCCTCGGCCAGCTCGGCGTCACTCGGTTCGGCCGCGCGCAGCAGCAGCGGCAGCCCGACCGGCTCGCCGAACGCCACCAGCTCGAGGACATCGCGGACGCCGTCGGTGAGGCCGCCGATCCGGGCTTCGACCAGGTCGGCGAGGCTGGGCGCGAGGGTGAGCCGGCCGGTCCAGCGCCAGATCCCGTACGCCTGGGTCAGCTCGCGGCCGGTGCTCGCGGCCATGACGAGCTCGCGCAGCATCAGCGGGTTGCCGCCGGCGAGGCGGGCCAACCGCTGCGCCGAGCCGCCCTCCACCGGGCCGCCCAGCATGGACTCGAGCAGGTCGCGCGACTCGTCCGCGTCCAGCGGCGCCAGCTCGGCGTGCTTCACCAGGCCCTCGGTCCAGAGCGCGGCGATCGGCGCGGGCACCGGCTCCGCGGTCCGCAGCGTGCCGAGCAGCGTCGCGCCCTCGCGGACCAGCAGGTGCACGAGTGCGGCCGACGGCGGGTCGAGCAGGTGCGCGTCGTCGATCGCGAGCACCACCGGCCGCCCGTTCGCGTCGGCGAACATACTGTCGACCGCCCATCGCAGCAGGCCGGCCGCGGACAGCCCGGCCGGCGGGTCGGGCGGCAGCACCTGGGCGAGGCCGCCGAACGGCAGCCCCGAGCTGGCGATGTTGGCGGCGGCGACGCGCACCGCGTGGTGCTCCGCCGGCAGCGCGGCGACGGCCTCGTGCAGCAGGCGGCTCTTGCCGATGCCGGGAGCGCCGCTGAAGACCAGCCCGCGGTCGGCGGGCTCGGTGGCGACGGAGATGAGGCGTGCCCGTTCGTCGGCTCGACCGACGAAGTCCCAGCGCGCCATCGGGCCAGCATATCGAGATGCGTCACCCTGGTGTCACTGCCCGTGCCGCAATCGATGCTGAGTAGCAATAGTTGAACTGGCGAGTAACCTGGAGGCCGTTCTCCTGGCTCGCGATCACAACCGCCGTGAGCTGCGGTTCCGTGTTCGGGTTCAACAACCGCGCTGATCCAGTGGCACGATGGGGGCATGGCGTTGCCTCAGGTCGCTCCCGTCGAGACGCCGGAGATCGAGGAGGTCCCGCTTGATGACCGGCAATGGGTCACCATCGTGTGGGACGACCCGGTCAATCTCATGTCGTACGTGACCTGGGTGTTCCAGAAGCTTTTCGGCTACAGCCATGACAAGGCCGAGAAGCTGATGCTGGATGTGCACCACAAGGGCAAGGCAGTGGTCTCAACCGGCACCCGGGAGCGGATGGAGATGGACGCTTCTCAGCTACACGGCTACGGTCTGTGGGCGACGGTCGACCGAGCGTGACTGACACATCTGGAGTGGCTCATGAGTGGGCGGGTGGATTGACAGATGTTCCGACGCAACGGCAGTCAGTGCGTGGCCACGTTCGCCATCGACGAGGTACGCGTGTTGCGGAAGGTCGCCGGTGAGGTCGTGGGCCTGATGATCGACGGCTTCGACCGCAGTGACCCGGTCGTCGGGCGATTGTTCCCCGACATCTACCCCGACAGCCCCGAGGACTCGGCGGAGTTCCGCCTCTATACCGAGGGCGACCTCAAGACCAGCAAGATCGATCAGGCGGGCGCGATCTTGGCCGCGCTACCCGACGACGGGCCGGGCGAGGTACGCCTGGACGCCGAAACGGCCGAGGCCTGGCTGCGCGCGATCAACGACGCCCGGCTGGCCATGGGCACCCGCCTCGACATCCAGGCCGACACCGACCTCGCCGATGAGCTGGACGACGCGGTGCTGCACGATCCCGCGTCCAGCCGCGTCTTCCAGCTCTCGGTCTACGCCTACCTGGGCTACCTGCAGGAGTCGCTGCTCAACGCGCTACCCGAGGTCGACTAGCGCGTGAGCACGGCCACGCCACGTCAAGAGCCGCCGCACGTTAGGGTTATGGGCGTGCTGACCATCGACAGCGCGATCATCGACGCGATCGTCGCCCACGCGCGCCGGGACCACCCCGACGAGGCGTGCGGCGTCGTGGCCGGGCCCGCGGGCAGCGACCTGCCCACCCGGCACATCGCGATGGACAACGCGGCCCGGTCGATGACGTTCTACCAGTTCGACTCGATGGAGCAACTACGCGTCTGGCGCGAGATGGACGACAACGACGAGGAGCCGGTGGTCATCTACCACTCGCACACCGCGACGGAGGCGTACCCATCCCGCACCGACATCTCCTTCGCCGGCGAGCCCGGCGCCCACTACCTGCTGGTGTCGACCCGGGATCCGGAGCGCGAGGACATCCGATCGTTCCGTATCGTGGACAACGTGGTGACCGAGGAAGAGGTCAACGTCGTGGATGCGACGGTGGACGCGTGAGTGTGAGTGCGGTGCAGTCGTACATGTTCGGGCAGAGCCCCGTGTCGGTCGAGTACGAGTGTCGCTGAGCGACGACTCCCGACCTGCCCGTGTTCGACATTCCCAAGGAGCATCACAGTCATGGCTATCGAAGTTCGCGTTCCCACTATCCTGCGCAGCTACACCGGCGGCGCCAAGGTCGTCGAGGGCTCCGGTGACACGCTCGGCGCTCTGATCGACGACCTGGACGCCCAGCACCGCGGCCTCAAGGGCCGGCTCATCACGGACGAGGGCGGCCTGCACCGCTTCGTGAACGTGTACGTCAACGACGAGGACGTCCGCTTCCTCGGCGCGCTGGACGCCAAGCTGTCCGACGGCGACTCGGTGACGATCCTGCCGGCCGTGGCCGGCGGCGCCATGGGCTTCGCGGCCGCGGCCGCGCTCCTCGGGCGGTAGCGGTCGTGGCTCGCTACGAGAGCCTTCTGGACGCCTGCGGGGGCACGCCGCTGGTCGGCCTGCCTCGCCTGTCACCGGCGGTGTCCGACGGGGCACCGCCGGTACGGCTGTGGGCGAAGCTCGAGGACCGCAACCCCACCGGCAGCATCAAGGACCGGCCCGCGCTGTTCATGGTGCGCGAGGCCGAGGAGTCCGGCCGGCTGCGGCCGGGCGATACCATCCTGGAGCCGACCAGCGGAAACACTGGCATTTCGCTGGCCATGGTCGCGAAGCTGCGCGGCTACCGGCTGGTCTGCGTCATGCCCGAGAACGTCTCGGCCGAACGCGTCCAGCTGCTCCGGATGTACGGCGCGGAGATCATCTTCTCGCCGGCCGCGGGCGGCTCGAACCAGGCCGTCGCGGTGGCCAAGCAGATCGCCGTCGAGCACCCCGACTGGGTCATGCTCTTCCAGTACGGCAATCCGGCCAACGCGCGCGCGCACTACGAGACGACCGGTCCCGAGCTGCTGCACGACCTGCCCACGATCACCCACTTCGTGGCCGGGCTGGGCACCACGGGCACGCTCATGGGCACCGGGCGCTACCTGCGGGAAAAGGTCGAGGGCATCGAGATCGTCGCGGCCGAGCCGCGCTACGGAGAGCTCGTGTACGGCCTGCGCAACATCGACGAGGGCTACGTCCCCGAGCTGTACGACGCCACGGTGCTCAACCGGCGGTTCTCAGTCGGCACCCGCGACGCGGTCCTGCGCACCCGGCAGCTCGTCGAGGTCGAGGGCATCTTCGCCGGGCTGTCCAGCGGCGCAATCCTGCACGCCGCGCTCGCTGTGGCGCACGAGGCGGTCCGGGACGGGCGCCGCGCCGACGTGGCGTTCGTGGTCGCCGACGGCGGTTGGAAGTACCTGTCCACCGGCGCGTACGGGGGCACGCTGGCCGACGCCGAGGAAGCGCTCGAGGGTCAGCTGTGGGCGTGACAGGCGTTACAGACCAGCCGTGGGTGTGACCGGCCAACTATGGGCAAGAAGGGACAGTAGGCCGCCGCGAGCGGGACGTCGCCCGCCAGGGCGACCGCGGCAGCCAGCAGCAGACGCCAGGGCGGGAGTGGCCGGTGGACGGACAGGAACGCGGCGATCGCGAGCGCCACGCTGAGCAACCCTGCCAGCGCCCGCCGCGCGGGCGTACCGGCGGCGGAATCCCCGTCGGTCGTCACGACGGCTCCGTCCCGGTGACGGCCGTCGCGGCCCGCCGAAGTGCTTCACCGTGTGCAACCCAGACGGCTCACGACGCGTAACGCAGGCCGCGATGACCCAGGTCACGGCCGGTGTGACGTACGTTGTCGATTTAGCGACAAATCGATCAGACCTTTACGCGGCGCGCTGGTCCCGGCGTACGCTTCGCTCCGTGATTGACTGGTCTGACGACTCCACCACGGGCCGGTCGAGTGGGGCTTGGACGACCCAGCGTGAGCCAGAGGGACCCGAATGCGACTGACCGTTCTCGGCTGCGCCGGCAGTTTTCCCGGCCCCGAGTCGGCCTGTTCCGCCTACCTCGTCGAGGCGCAGGGCTTCCGTCTGTTGATCGATTTCGGTTCGGGTTCGCTGTCCGCGCTGCAGCGCTACGCGGACCTCGACAGCGTCGACGCGATCATGCTGACCCACCTGCACTGCGACCACATGCTGGACGCCTGTTCGTACGTGGTGGTGCGCCGGTACGGCCCGGGCGGCCAGAAACCGCCGGTGCCGGTGTACGCGCCGATGGGTGCCGCCGAGCGGATCTCGGCCGCATACAGCGCGGACAACGAGCCGGTCGACGACGTCTACACGTTCTACGGCCTGCAGCCGGGCACGTTCCCGATCGGGCCGTTCACGGTCACGGTCGACCGCGTCAACCACCCCATCGAGACGTACGGCGTCCGCGTCGAGCAAGGCGGCCGGGTGCTCGCGTACTCGTCGGACACCGCGCCGTGCGAGTCGTTGCTGCGACTCGCCGCGGGCGCCGACCTGTTCCTGTGCGAGGCGAGCTACATGGACGGCATGGACAACCCGTCCGACCTGCACCTCACCGGCGGTGAGGCCGGGGAGGCAGCGACGAAGGCCGATGTGGCGCGGCTCCTGCTGACCCACCTGGTGCCCGCGTGGGGCAGCGAGGCCTCTACTGTGGAAGCCGCGTGCGCCGCGTACGCGGGACCGGTCGACGTTGTCCGGCCCGGTTCCCGCTACGATCTCTGAGCCCCGACGACTTCAGGGACGGAGCCGAGCACCGCCGCAGGACCACGGATATCGACGTGATTTTGGAGTGCCCCGCATGCGCATCGTCCGGCTGGCCAACTTCGTCACGGCCCGTTCCGGGGGGTTGCGCACCGCGCTGCGCAACCTCGGCGAGGGCTACCAGCGGGCCGGTCACGAGGCCGTCCTCGTCATCCCCGGCCGCGAGCGCTCCGACGAGGTGACCGAGCAGGGACGGGTCATCACGTTGCCCAGCGCGCCGCTACCGCGCACCGGCGGCTACCGCGTCCTGGCCGGCCGCCGCGAGCTGACCAGGCTGCTCGACTCGCTCGAACCGGATCGGCTCGAGGTCTCCGACCGAGCCACGCTGCGCTGGACCGGCAGCTGGGCCCGCCAGCGCGGCATCGGCTCCATGATGGTCTCGCACGAGAGCCTGGCAGGGCTGCTGGGCGTCTGGGGCATGCCGGCCCGCGACCGGCTCGCCGACCGGCTGAACCGGCGCACCGCCGAGACGTTCGACCAGATCGTGTGCACCACCGCGTTCGCCGCGGCCGAGTTCCGCCGTCTGGGCGTACCGAATCTGGTCGAGGTGCCGCTCGGCGTCGACCTCGACGAGTTCTCGCCGAGCCGCGCCGACGCCGCGGTCCGCGCCCGCTACGCACGCCCGGACGAGCTGCTGATCGTGTACGCCAGCCGGCTCTCCGCCGACAAGCGACCTGAACTGGCCGTCGACACCGTCGCGGCGCTGCGCGGCGGCAAGGTCCCCGCTGTGTTGGTGGTGGCCGGTGACGGGTCGCGCCGCGCCGCGCTCGCCTACCGGGCCGCCCGGCTGCCGGTCCGGTTCGCCGGCCACATCGCCGACCGGTCCGCAGTCGCCGCGCTGCTGGCCAGCGCGGACGTCGTGGTCGCGCCG
The DNA here is from genome assembly GCA_036001925.1 of Actinoplanes sp. Lineage (GTDB taxonomy): Bacteria > Actinomycetota > Actinomycetes > Mycobacteriales > Micromonosporaceae > Actinoplanes. The sequence continues at coordinate 15,996 of DASYTU010000013.1, read as the reverse complement.
GGGCCGGTGGAGACATTCGGACTGGCCGTGCTCGAGGCGCTGGCCTGCGGCACGCCGGTGGTGGTGAACGCGGCGAGCGCCCTGCCCGAGGTGGTCGGCGACGCGGGCGTGGCGGTCCGCGGCACACCCGAGGCGTTCGCCGACGGCGTACGCGACATCATGCAGCGTCCGGAGCCGCAACGCCGCGCGGCCGCACGGGCCCGGGCCGAACGCTTCGGCTGGCCGCAGGCGGTCGACGGCTTCCTGCGCGCGCACGGCCTTCAGGGCGCGACGGCCGGGTCGTGCGCCGCGATCTCCCGCCAGCACACGCCGCCCGCGACGCTGCGCCCGGCGGCACCAGTGCGGCCGAGCGTCCGGACCGCCTCCCGGTGAGGGCCGCTTCGGCGTGCCGGCGCCGCCGAGCATAAGGTGGCCGCATGGCGCGACCCGACGGGCGAGAGCCCGACCAACTCCGGCCCGTGACCTTGACCCGGCGGTGGAGCATCCACCCCGAGGGATCGGTGCTCGTCGAATTCGGTAACACCCGGGTGCTCTGCACCGCGAGCGTCACCGAGGGCGTGCCGCGCTGGCGCAAGGGCTCCGGCCTCGGCTGGGTCACCGCCGAGTACGCGATGCTGCCCCGCGCCACCAACACCCGCGGCGACCGGGAGAGCGTCAAGGGCAAGATGAGCGGCCGGACCCAGGAGATCTCCCGGTTGATCGGGCGGAGCCTGCGTGCCTGCATCGACCTGAAGGCGCTGGGGGAGAACTCGATCGTCCTGGACTGCGACGTGCTGCAGGCCGACGGCGGAACCCGCACGGCCGCGATCACCGGGGCGTACGTGGCCCTCTACGACGCGGTGAGCTGGCTGGCCGGGCGCAAGTCGCTGGCGGGCAAGGTGGACAACGTCATGCGCCGCTCGATCCAGGCGGTCAGCGTCGGCATCGTCGAGGGTGAACCCCGCCTCGACCTCATGTACGACGAGGACGTGGCGGCCGAGGTCGACATGAACGTGGTCTGCACCGGCGACGGCGACTTCGTCGAGGTCCAGGGCACGGGCGAGGCCGACGTGTTCCGGCGCGACCAGCTCGACACGCTGCTCGACCTGGGCGTCCTCGGTTGCGCCGAGTTGGCCGCGATCCAGCAGAAGGCGCTGGCCGGATGACGGGCCCCCAACTCCTGCTCGCGACCGCGAACAAGAAGAAGCTGGTCGAGCTGCAGCGCATCCTGGACACCTCGCTGGGCGCCGACCGGGTGGCGTTGGTGGGCCTCGGCGACTTCCCCGACTACCCGGACGTGCCGGAGAGCGGGCTGACGTTCGGCGAGAACGCGCTCATCAAGGCCCGCGCCGGCGTCGAACGTACCGGGCTGCCGACCGTCGCCGACGACTCCGGGCTGACCGTCGACGCGCTGGGCGGCATGCCCGGCGTGTTCAGTGCCCGCTGGGCCGGCGGGCACGGTGACGACCGGGCCAACCTCGAACTGGTGCTGGCGCAGATCAGCGGGGTCCCCGACGAGCACCGCGGTGGCGCGTTCGTGTGCGCCGCCGCGCTCGTGCTGCCGAACGGGCGGGAACACCTGGTCGAGGGCCGCCAGAGCGGACGGATCCTGCGTGTCCGGCGCGGCGAGGGCGGTTTCGGCTACGACCCGATCTTCCTGGGCGACGGGCAGGACCGGTCGAACGCGGAGCTGACCCCGGCCGAGAAGGACGCGATCAGCCACCGGGGCAAGGCGTTCCGGGAACTGTCCAAGGTCATCGCGCGCGAACTGCGCTAGCTCCCTCCGGGACCGTGCGGGCGCCGGGCCGGTTGAGCCACAGCACCCGGGCGATCAGTCCCGGCCGGAACAGCACCGACGCCGGGTCGATGAGCTGCTGGACGCGGAGGAACGCGGCGTTGATGTCCGGCGCTACCTGCGAGGCCAGCGCGATCCGGCGGGCGTACCAGTTGGACAGAGCGGTGCCGCGCGGGCGCGGCCCGCTCGTCTTCGGATTGGCGAAATCGCCGCCGACGGCGAACCGCCACGGCGTCGCGATGAGGTCCGCGGCGGCCCGGTAGTAGTCGCGGGCGGCCGGGACCGTGGCGGCGCCGTGCCGGTCCAGCGCGGCGCCCAGCGCGCCCGCCGCCATGGCCGCGACCGTGATGCCCTGCCCGTAGATCGGGTTGAAGCTGCAGAACGCGTCGCCGAGCGCGACATAGCCGGCCGGTAGCCGGTCCAGCCGGTCGAAGGCGCGCCGGCGGCTGGTCGGGAACCGGTACGTGACCAGGCCGGTCAGCGGCTCGGCCGTGGCGATCAGGTTGGCGACGATCGGGTCGGGCAGGCTCTTCGCGAACTCCTCGAACGCGGCGGTGTCGCCCGGCGGCGCGTCGATGTGCCAGCCACCGACACTGACGATCCACCGGTCGCCCTCGATCGGCAGGGCCACGCCGTACCGGTTCTCGTGGGGCGGCGTGGGCAATACCACGGCTGCCCGCCAGCCGTCCAGGTCGTCGCGGCCGCGCCGGTAGAGCCGCGTGGTGTAGGCGACGCCGACCTTGATCTCGGTCTGCTCGGGCGCGGGAAAGCCCAGCGCGGCCAGCCAGCGGTCCGACCGGCTGCCCCGGCCCGAACCGTCCACGACGAGATCCGCGTCCAGCGTCTCGCCGGTGTCGAGTACCGCGCCGGTAACCCGGCCGCCGTCGCCGGCCAGCGCGGTCACCGACACGCCGTCGCGGACGGTGACGCCGGGCAGTTGGGTGATCCGATCGCGGACCAGCGACTCGAGTTGCGGGCGGCTCACCGACACCAGGTCCAGGCCGGTCGGTTCCCGCGGCCAGCGCCGGCCGTACCGGTAGGCGCACAGGCTGGTGCCGATGTCGAAACGGGTGGCGCCCGCGCCCGCCAGTTCGTCCTCGAAGCCGGGGAACAGCCCGGCTAGCTCGCGCAGGCCCGACACAAGCAGGACGTGCGGGTGCGCGCTCTGCGGCACTCCGCGTCGCGGCGTACTGCCCTCGGGCAGCGTGTCCCGGTCGAGCACCGTGACGTCCGCGCACCGTTCGCCGAGCACCCGTGCCGCCACGAGTCCCGCCATGCCCGCGCCGATCACCACAGCCTTCACGAGTCGAGGCTAGCCACCGATCTCAGACGATCGGCCCCACTGTCGCCTCCACCTCAGCCCGCAGCGCGCGTCCCGCGATGACCGCGCGGGCCTGTTCCAGCACCGGCGACAGGAACACGTCCGGGCCCGGCTCGCCGGCGAACCGGGACACCGCCTCGATCGCGGCCCGGCCGGCCGGCGACGGCGTGAGCGGCGCGCGGAATTGCAGCCCGCGCACCGCGGCGACCAGCTCGACCGCGAGGAGGCTGGTCAGGTTGTCCAGGACCGTACGCAGCTTCCGGGCCGCCGCCCAGCCCATCGACACGTGGTCTTCCTGCATGCCGCTGGTCGGCAGCGAGTCCACGGAGGCGGGCGCGGCGAGCCGCCGGTTCTCCGCGACGATGCCCGCGGCCGTGTACTGCGCGATCATCAGCCCCGAGTTCACGCCGGCGTCGGGGGACAGGAACGGTGGCAGGTCCCGCGAACGGGTCACGTCGAGCAGCCGGTCCACCCGGCGCTCCGCGATCGCGCCCACCTCGCCCGCCGCGATGGCCAGGAAGTCGGCGGCGAAGCCCAGCGGCGCGCCGTGGAAGTTCCCCGTCGACTCCACCCGCCCGTCCGGCAGCACCACCGGGTTGTCCACCACCGAGCGCAGTTCCCGTCCGGCCACCGAGACGGCGAAGTCCAGCGTGTCCCGGGCCGCACCGGCCACCTGCGGCGCGCAGCGCATCGAGTACGCGTCCTGCACGGCATGCGCCATGTCGTCGCGATGCGAGTCCATGATCTCGGAATGCTGCAGCAGCCGGTGGATGTTGGCCGCGGACGCGGCCTGCCCCGGGTGCGGCCGTATCGCGTGCAGCTCCGGCAGGAACGGCCGCTCCGAGCCCAGCATCGCCTCGATCGCCAGCGCCGCCGTCACGTCCGCCATCGCGAACAGGTGGGCCGCGTCGTCGATCGCCAGCAGCAGCATGCCGAGCATGCCGTCGGTGCCGTTGATCAGCGCGAGGCCTTCCTTCGCGGCCAGCGCCAGCGGTTCCAGCCCGGCCGCGTGCAGCGCCTCGGCCGCCGACATCCGCGCACCGTCCTTGCCCAGCACCCAACCCTCGCCGAGCAGCACCAGCGCGCAATGGGCGAGCGGCGCCAGATCGCCGGACGCGCCCAGCGACCCGTGCTCCGGCACCCACGGTGTGATGCCCGCGTTCAGCAGATCCACGAGCCCGCGCGCGAGCACCGGGCGCACCCCGGACAACCCGAGAGCCAGCGACCGTACGCGCAGCAGCATCATCGCCCGCACCACCTCGCGGGGCATCGGGTCGCCGACGCCGGCCGCGTGCGAGCGGATCAGCGCGTGCTGCAACTCGGCCCGCCGCTCCGGCGCGATGAACGTGTTCGCCAGCGCCCCGAAACCGGTCGACACGCCGTACACGGGACGGCCGGACGCCTCGATGCGCTCGACGATCGCGCGGCTGGCCGCCATCGCATCGATCGTGGCGTCGGCCAGTCGCACGCTCGCCTCATGCCGGGCGACGGCGATGACGTCGGCGGCCGTCACGCCGCTGGGCTGGACAAGGACGCTCATATCGGCACTCCATTGTGCAGGACGGTTCGGACCAGGGGAACTCCCGGCCGGTAGGCCAGGTACACATAGGACGGCGCGTCCAGGACGATCAGGTCGGCGCGGGCGCCGACCCTTACCACACCGACGTCGTCGCGGCGCAGGGCCCGCGCGCCGCCCGCGGTCGCTGCCCGGACCGCCTCGGCCGGCGTCATCCGCATCTCGCGCACGGCGACCGCGATACAGAACGGCATCGACGACGTGTACGACGAACCGGGGTTGCAGTCGGTGGCGATGGCGACCGTGACGCCCGCGTCGATCAGCCGGCGCGCGTCGGGATACGGCGAACGGGTGGAGAATTCGGCGCCCGGCAGCAGCGTGGCCACCGTGCCGGAGCCGGCGAGCGCGTCGACGTCGGCGCCGGTCAGGTGCGTGCAGTGGTCGGCGCTGGCCGCGCCCAGCTCGACGGCCAGCCGCACGCCGGGGCCGGCGACCAGCTGGTTGGCGTGCACCCGGATGCCGAGTCCCGCCTTGGCGCCGGCCGTCAGCACGGTCCGGGCCTGGTCGCCGTCGAACGCTCCCCGATCGCAGAACACGTCGACCCAGCGGGCGTACGGGACGGCGGCCTCGAGCATCGGGCCGCTGACCAGGTCGACGTACGCGTCGGGCCGGTCCGCGTATTCGGGCGGGACGACGTGCGCGCCGAGGAACGTGGTCTCGCCGGTCAGCTCCCGCGCCAGCCGCAGGCTGCGGACCTCGTCGGCGACGCTGAGGCCGTACCCGCTCTTGATCTCGATCGTCGTGGTGCCCTGCCGGCGGGCCTCGGCGACCAGGCGGCGCACGGCGGTGCGCAGCTGGTCGTCGGTGGCGGCGCGGGTCGCGGCGACCGTGGTGCGGATGCCGCCGCCGGTGTACGGCTCGCCCGACATCCGCGCGGCGAACTCGGCGGCGCGATCGCCCGCGAACATCAGGTGCGCGTGGCTGTCCACGAAGCCGGGCAGGACGGCCGCGCCGCCGGCGTCGATCCGCTCGTCGGCGCTCGGCGCACGCTTCCTGGGTCCGACCCAGGCGATGCGGTCGCCGTCGATGATCACCGCCGCGTCGCGGGCGATGCCGAGCGGATCGCCCCCCGCGCGCGGGTCGTTGGTGACCAGCTCGCCGATGCCGTCGACGAGGAGAGTCATGGGAGCACCGCCGCGATCGCGTCGCGCAGCGCGGCCGGTACGTCGAATGCCGTGTGCCGGCCGCCGGCAACGACGAGCCGCCCGTCGACCACGACATCGGTCACGTCGGCGGCAGTCGCCGCGAAGACCGCGCCCGCCGGATCGACGCCGGCCGTGCGGACGGTGTCCAGTGACACCGCGACCAGGTCGGCTCGTTGGCCGGCGGCGATCGCCCCGGCGTCGGGCCAGTCCAGTGACCGGTGCCCCGCCACGGTAGCCGCGGTGAGCAGCTCGCCGGCGGTGAAGTGTCCCCGGCGTTCGGTGGCGAGGCGCTCGTCCATCTCGACGCCCCGGGCCTCCTCGAAGACGTCGATGACGGCGTGGCTGTCGCTACCGAGGCTCAGCGGGACGCCCGCGTCGGCGAGCCGGCGGGCCGGACCGATGCCGTCCGCGAGGTCGCGCTCGGTGGTGGGGCAGAGGCAGGCGCCGGTCCCGGACCGGGCCAGCACCGCGACGTCGTGGTCGGTGAGGTGGGTGGCGTGCACCGCCGTGACGGACGGCCGGAGCACGCCGTTGCGGTGCAGCAACTCGGTCGGGGTGCATCCGTGCACGGCCCGGCATTGCTCGTTCTCGGCCCGCTGCTCGGACAGGTGTACGTGCACGGGCCGGTCCTCGGCACGGATCGCGAACGTGGCCAGGCCGTGCGGCAACGCGCGTACGGAGTGGATCGCCGCGCCGATCCGGGCGTGTGGGCCGGCGGGCTTGAACGCGGCGACGCGGTCCGCCCAGCCGTCGACGTCCCCGTCGCCGAAACGCTTCTGCACGCCCTGAAGCGGCGGACCGTCCACACCGGAGCTAAGGTAGATGGCGTCGAGCAGCGTGATCCGGATACCGGCCTCGCCGGCAGCCGCGACCAGCGCCTCGCTCATGGCGTTCGGGTCGTCATACGGCTTACCGCCGAGGCCGTGGTGCAGGTAGTGGAACTCGCCCACGCAGGTGATGCCGGCCAGGGCCATCTCGCCGTAGATCGCCCGCGCCAGTGTGAAGTAGCCGTCCGGGTCGAGTGTGGCGGCGACCGCGTACATGCGTTCGCGCCACGTCCAGAAGCTGCCGCGTTCGGTGTGGGTGCGCCCGCGCAACGCGCGATGGAACGCGTGCGAGTGCGCGTTCGCGAAGCCGGGCAGGACCAGGCCGCGCATTCGCGTGGCGCTGCCCGCGGGCGCACCGGGCGTCACGGCCGTGAACCGTCCGGCGGCCACCTCGATCAGCACGTCCCGGGCGAGACCGCCGCCGAGCCATGCGTACTCGGCGTGGAACGTCATGTCAGGTCCTCGAGGACCGTCGCGAGGGCCGCCACGCCCGCCACGCAGTCGGCATCCGCCGCGTGCTCGGCCGGGGCGTGCGAGACGCCGCTGGGATTGCGGACGAACAGCATCGCGGTCGGCACGTGGGCGGACAGCACGCCCGCGTCGTGGCCCGCACCGGTGGGCAGGATCGGCGCGCCGCCGAGCAGAGCGGCCAGCCGGCGCGCCAGCGCCGCGTCGAACGCCACCTCCGGAGAGACCGACTCCGGCTCGACCGTCACCTGTGTACCGTCGCGGCCGGCGCGGTCGACCGCGCGTTTCACGACCTCCTCGACCAGCCGCTCCAGCGTCGGGGTGTCCGCCGCGCGGGCGTCCAGCCAGCCGCGGACCAGCGACGGGATCGCGTTGGTGGCGTTGGGTTCCACGGCGACGCGAGCCATCGTGGCGTGCGCGCCGGCCAGCCGGGCCTCCTTGTCGGCGGCCAGCACCGTGTAGGCGAACGCCAGCATCGGGTCGTGCCGGTCCGCCATCCGGGTCGTGCCGGCGTGGTCGCCGTCGCCGGTGAAGTCGAACCGCCAGCGGCCGTGCGGCCAGATCGCGCTCGCCACCCCGACCGGTACATCCAGCGCCCGCCCCTGTTCGATGTGCAACTCGACCACGGCCGATACGCGATCCATCAGGTCTGGCAGCGCACCGGCCGGCCGCGCGCCCAGCGCCTCGCCGAACGTGACGCCGTCGTGGTCGCACAGACCGGCCGCCCGTTCCGGGTCGATGGCGCCGGTCAGCAGCCGCGAGCCGAGGCACGGCACGCCGAACCGGGCGCCCTCCTCCTCGACGAACGCGGCGATCGCGACCGGCTTGCCCGGCACGACTCCGCGATCCCGCAACGCGTCGATCGCCAGGAACGCGCTCACGATCCCGAGCGGCCCGTCGTACCCGCCGCCGTGCGGCACCGAGTCGAAGTGCGACCCGGTCACCACCGCGCCGTGTCCGTAAGGCGCGCCCCACCACGCGAACAGGTTCCCGTTCCCGTCCTCGGTGACCTCCATGTCGCGGCGGTCAGCCTGGTTGCGGAACCAGTCACGCAGGACCAATTCCGGCTCGCTGAGCGCGTACCGGAGATAACCGCCGGCCGGCTCGCGGCCGATCGGCGCGATCTCGGCCCAGAGCTCGGCGAAGGTCGCGGTCATCCTTCCGTTCCATTTCGGTTTTCCGCCGCGGGCTGGCTCTGTTTTCCATTTCGGTTTTCCGCCGCGGGCTGGCTCTGCCTCATGGGGATGTGGACGCCGGTCGCGGCCGCGACCGCGGCCGCCGGCTCGTAGCCCGCGTCGACGTGCCGGATAACGCCCATGCCCGGGTCGTTGGTGAGGACGCGCTCGATCTTCTGGCCGGCGAGCGGGGTGCCGTCGGCGACGCAGACCTGTCCAGCATGGATGGACCGGCCGATGCCGACGCCACCGCCGTGGTGGATCGACACCCAGCTCGCTCCGCTCGCGGTGTTCACCAGGGCGTTCAGCAAGGGCCAGTCCGCGATGGCGTCCGAGCCGTCCGCCATGGCCTCGGTTTCCCGGTACGGGGAAGCGACCGACCCGCAATCGAGGTGGTCCCGGCCGATGACGATGGGCGCGGACACCTCGCCGCGCGCGACCATGTCGTTGAACCGGACGCCGGCCTTGTCCCGCTCGCCATAGCCCAGCCAGCAGATACGGGCGGGCAGCCCTTGGAACGCGACCCGCTCACCGGCCATGCGGATCCACCGCGCGAGCGACTCGTTGTGCGGGAACAGGTCCAGGATGGCCCGGTCGGTGGCGGCGATGTCGGCCGGGTCGCCGGACAGCGCGGCCCACCGGAACGGGCCCTTGCCCTCGCAGAACAGCGGCCGGATGTAGGCGGGCACGAACCCCGGGAACGCGAACGCGCGGTCGAACCCGCCGAGCTGCGCCTCGCTGCGGATCGAGTTGCCGTAGTCGAAGACCTCGGCGCCGCGGTCGAGGAAGCCCACCATAGCCACGACGTGACGGACCATGCTCGCGCGCGCCCGCTCGGTGTACTCCTCCGGCTTCGTGGCGGCGTACGACGCGGCGTCGGCGACGTCCACCCCGACCGGAACGTAGGACAGCGGGTCGTGGGCGCTGGTCTGGTCGGTGACGATATCGATCCCGACGCCGCGTAGCAGCAGCTCCGGGAAGACCTCGGCGGCATTGCCGACGACCCCGATCGAGCGCGCGCTCCGGCTCGCCTTGGCCGCCTCGGCCTGGCGGACCGCGTCGTCCAGATCGGCGGCGATGGTGTCCAGGTACCGCGTGTCGACCCGGCGCTGCAGGCGGGTGCGGTCCACGTCGACGATCAGGCAGGCGCCGCCGTTCATCGTCACCGCGAGTGGCTGGGCGCCGCCCATACCGCCGCAGCCTCCGGTCAGCGTCAGGGTCCCGGCCAGATCACCCCCGAAACGTTTGGCGGCAACCGCGGCGAACGTCTCGTACGTGCCCTGCAGGATGCCCTGCGTGCCGATGTAGATCCACGAGCCCGCGGTCATCTGCCCGTACATGGTCAGGCCGAGCTTCTCCAGGCGCCGGAACTCCGGCCAGGTCGCCCAGTCCGGAACCAGGTTGGAGTTGGCCAGCAGGACCCGCGGCGCCCACTCGTGAGTGCGGAACACGCCGACCGGCCGGCCCGACTGCACGAGCAGCGTCTCGTCGCCGGCAAGCGCGTCGAGCTCGCGGACGATCGCGTGGAACGACGGCCAGTCGCGGGCCGCCCGTCCCGTGCCGCCGTACACGACCAGGTCGTCCGGGCGCTCGGCGACGTCCGGGTCGAGGTTGTTCATGAGCATCCGCTTGGCGGCCTCCTGGGGCCACCCCTTCGCGGTGTACGACGTGCCGCGCGGCGCCGTTATGGGCATCGGAACTCCTTGTTCATGCTTGGAAGATGCGGCGGCGGGCGGCGGTCGCCTCGAACTCCTCGAGCCGGCGTTGCACCGGCTCCGGGCGCGCGTCGCACATCGCCTGCAGCAACACCATGGTCATCGCCATCGGCCCGGTGTGCAGGTCGAACACGAGCTGGGTGCCGACCGCCGCGGGCAGGACGACGTCGGCGTACTCGGCGGCCGGGCTGACCGCCGAGTCGGTGAGCGCCACGACGCTCATGCCCGCGGCCTTGGCCTCCCGGATCGCCTCGAACGTCTCGCGCGGGTAGCGGGGGAGCACGATCGCCAGCATCGCACCGGCACCCGCCGCGCGGGCCTGGTCGAGCTTGTCCAGCAGGTGCGTCCCCCCGGCGTCGAGCACCCGGACGTCGGGGTGCACCTTGGCGGCGAAGTACCCGAAGTACGCGGCCAGCGGGGCGGCCGCCCGCAGTCCGAGCACGGGCAGCGGCCGGCTGGCGACAAGCAGGTCGGCGGCCTTGTCCACGTCCTCCAGGTCCTGCAGCTGGTCGACAAGCCGTTCGAGATGCTCGGCCTCGGCCTTGACGGCGCGCTGCACGGCGTTGCTGGCTTTTTGCTCGGCGTTGTGGGCGTTGTCGGCTTTTTGGCCGGCTTTCTGAGTGGCGGTGCCGACGTCGACCAGTGCCCGCAGCTCCCGGCGCAGCGCTGGGTAGCCCGCGTAGCCCAGCGCCATCGCGAACCGGGTGACCGAGGGCTGGCTGACCCCGGCCAGCGCGGCCACCTCGGCGGCGGACAGGTAGGCCGCCGACGGCGCATGCTGGATGAGGCTGTGCGCGATGCGCCGTTGCGTCGGCGTCAGCCGCGCGCCGTGGAACAGATCCAGCACCCGCTCGGCCGTCCTGACCGCACCGTCATTCACTCGCGCAGACTATGCATGAAAACTTTCAGCGCGCTAGGGCCTTGGCTCATGGTGCGAAAGCCGGGCGTAGCTTCGACGTGCGTCACGTGCGTGCGACGCTGGCGGGATGCGGATCGCGTCGCTGCACACGTACCCGGTCAAGGGTTGTCACCGGCTGGACCACGACGAAGTCGGCGTCGAACCGTGGGGCCTGGCGGGCGACCGGCGCTGGATGGTGATCGACCCCGACGGGGTCGGGATCACCCAGCGGACCGTGCCCACGCTGGCCCTTCTGTCCGCTCGTCCCCGGCCCGGGTACCTCGCCGTGCGCGCTCCCGGCCGCCCCGATCTGGAGATCGCCGAGCCGGTCGACGGGCCGAAGGAGTTCGTCCGGGTCTTCCGGTCCAAGCCGCACGTGCCAGCCCGGCTGGCGCCCGCGATGGGATGGTTCAGTGAGTTCCTGGGCCGGCCCGCGCGGCTGGCCTGGCTCGGCGACCCGACCGCCCGGCCCATCGCGAGGCACGCGCGGGAGAGCGACCGGGTCAGCTTCGCCGACGGCTACCCGCTGCTGCTCACCAACGCGGCGTCGCTGGCCGCGCTGAACGACTGGCTGCTCGAGGACGCTGCCGAGCCGGTCCCGATGACCCGCTTCCGCCCGAACGTCGTCGTCGCCGGCGCACGGCCGTGGGCGGAGGACGACTGGCTCGGCGGCCGGTTGCGCATCGGCGATGTGGTGTTCCGCGCGGCCAAGGCCTGCGACCGCTGCCTGGTGACGACCATCGACCAGGAGACCGGCTCGGTCGGCCGGCAGCCGCTGCGAGCGCTCGGACAGTACCGGCGGTTTCCGGACGGCTTGCTCTTCGGCATGAACCTCATCCCCGACATCGCCCCCGGCGACACCGGGGTGCTGCGGGTAGGCCACGAGGTGACGTTCTCATTCGCGGGCCAAGTTGATCATGAAGGTGCTGTCGTCCGTTCCGCGTTTCGCCACAGCATCATGATCAACGCCCGGAATTCATCCTCCTCGTTGAGTGCGGGCACCGGGCGGCGGTCGGCAGGGCGGTCGCGCCGTCTTCAGCCGCGGCGATCGGCTCCGGGACGGTCGCGCCTGACCCACCGGAGCTAGCCATGTCGCGTGGCCTGCGTCTGGTTTGAAGCCGCCCGGCGCTGCGAAGGCTCGCCCTGCGATCGTCTGTACTCCGCGTGAACCTGCTGCCCCCGTACATGAGCTCACATCGCTCGCCAGCAGCGCCCACTCCACATCGATCTGCGTCGGTCCACCGAGAATCATCGATAGCTGGCGATTCGCGTTGAGGGTGCGTGATGCTGTTAGATTCGTTCCGTCCTACGGGGAGGGCTGCTCATGCCACATTCGGGCGAGGAGTTTGGATCCGACCTCGTCGATCTTTATGACGCGGGCCGGTACAAGATGAAAGCGGTCGCCGAGCAGTTCCGACAGGCCGGCGGGGAGCTGTTCCGCACCGACGGACTGACCGGCGTGTTCGCGCGCGACCCGGCACTGGGCGGTACCTACGGTCCAGCGAAGGCGCCATGGGAGTCGCTGCGCGACTCCATCGTCGACGTCATCCTTGAGACCGCGGCCAATATGGACGACACCGGGTTGGCGCTGATGATGGCCGCCGAGGAGTACGCGAAGACCGACGAGGCCGCCCGCGCCCGCTACCACGAGCTGAAGGCCGCCCTGGACCGGTCGCATGGGGCGCCGGCGTGAGCTACGAGCAACTAGCGCAGCACGCCGCCCAACTGCAGCAGTCCGCGATCATCATGGATATGCGGCAACGTGGCTTCGGCTTCGACAAGGGCCGATTCACCGACGCGAACCTAAGCGATGCTGAGGTGCAGACGGCAGTCGACGTGACCGCGGCCCGGTTCGCAGGCGTGGCCGACCTGTTCACCCCCTTCCTGGCGATGCCAGACCCGCAGGCATTCACTCCGCTGGCGTACTCGCTTGCGCGCGTCGCGTCGACGTTGAACAGCGGACAGGCCGAGGTTCCGTACAACTCCGCAAACGTGCTCTCGAACCCCCAGCTCGGCAAGATCGACGATGTCAAAGCCCTGGTCAAGGACTGGTACGGCGGCGCCGCGCTGAACTTCAAGGACAACTTCCTCAGCAAGTGGTACCCCATCACCTCGAACCAGTTCGCCCTCGTTATCGCGCTGAAGGGCGGGATCGAGGCGGAACGCGCCATGTGGCGGGAGGCACGCAAGAACGTTGACGACCTCGCGCACAAGGCGCAGGCCGCGCTCGACGCGATGCTCGACTGCAACCCCAAGGACGTCGCCTTCCTCCTGACCGTCACCGGGTCGATCTTCGCGGTCGGGGCGACGGTCGCCACGGGCGCGCTCGGGGTCGGGCTCACCATCGTCGGCGAGGCGGCGGCGTCGGCCGGCGCCTTCCCGATGACGGACCCTGAGAAGGTGGACTTCTCCGGCAAGAACGCGACGGCGATCGTCAACGGCGTCCAGGACGCGCTGAACAAGCTTGCCCGGCAGATCATCGACGCGGAGAACGTCATCCGGGACGCGATGAACAACGCGATGGGCGTGCTGAGCCAGAACCAGGACCGGGTCATCGCGCCCCGCCCGCACCTGGCTGACGCCACCGCGTCGACCGTCCGGGATGGCACGGTCGGCCTCGGCACGGCGGAGGGGTGAGGCGGCGGTGGGTGAGCTCGCCGACCAGATCGACGCTATGCGGGTCCGCGCGTCCACGCCGGACGGCGGGATCACCGCCGAGCTGCGCGACCGCGACCAGTTGACCTTCATCTTCCGGGAGGGCCTCTACGACCTGTGCGACGACGGCGACCTGGAACGGCGGCTCGCCCTCCTGGCCAACCTGCTCTGGGTAGCGCGCACCCGGGAGTACTGGCGCGTCTTCGGCGAGGTCACCGGTGACTACTCGACCGGCGAGGACAAACCCGTCAGCGCACGCGACGCTGACTGGCGCACCGAACGCGACGAACTCGTGGCCACCGGCTCATCCGCCGATGGCCGGATCAAGGTGCGGGCAGTGGGCATGCGGCGATGGGAGGTCAACATCCGGCCCGGCACCGTCCGCGCGCTGGACGAACGGCAGTTCGCGCTGGCCGCGAGCCAGGCGGCCGGCGAGCTGATCCGTGACCAGCTCGCTAAGGTCGCCGCACTTTCCCACAAGTACTACGGCGACGACCGGTAAGGGAAGGACCCGACTCGTGCGACGCACATCCCGGTGGCTCGTCCTCGGCGCGATCGTGGTCGTGGCGACCGCCGCCGCCGTCGTCATCGCCGTGGCGCGTTCCGGCGGCGACGAATCCGCCGCCCAGGAGTGCCGGCTCGTCACGCCGCCCTCGGCGGCCGCCCCGGCCCCGGGCAGCTCTGGCATCAAGGTCACGGAGCAGGGTTACACCACGGTGCCGCCGGACTTTCCCTCCAACGCCACGACCTTCCCCCGGGTGAGCATCGGCGCCGTCCTGGAGAACACCACCGACCGGGTCGCCTACCGCACCCGGGTCGTTTTCGACGCCTTCGGCTCATCGGGTGCCTCGGTGGTGACCGGCCCACAGGCCACGTACAAGATGATCGAGGTACCGATCCTCCCGCCCGGCGCCCGAGTCGCCGTGGGCGACACCCTCGTGGCCGACGAGAAGGCGACGATCAGCAAGGTCTCCATTAGCCCAACGGTCACGCAGTGGCTGCCGCCCGGCGGCCCGAACAGCGGGCTCGCGCCGATCACCGCCGCCGTGGTCACAGGCAAGAGCGCGCGAGAGTCCGACGGATCCTCGCTCATCACCTTCACCGCGCATAGTCCCAACTGCACCGACCTGCTCTCCCGCGGCACCGCCTTCGTCCTGCGCGACACCAGCGGCAAGATCGTCGGCGGCAATGTCGACGGGCTCACCAAACAGGAAGCCTGCCAGGTCGGCGGGACGACGACCCCGGTGACGGCCATGTCCCAGCAGAACACCGTCCCCGCGACCGCCGACCTCGACAAGACCGAGATCACCGCATTCTGCGACGTGGCCAAGGGACCGGGGATCATCCGCTCCGGCGAGCCGATCAACTGACTGGCTCTCTGCCGCCAGCCCATCGGCCTCGCCAGCGAGGTCACGCCAGCGCCGCCGCGCGACAGACGGCCCTGCCCTCGAGGACGAGGGTGCCGTCCTGCCGGGGTCACGGTCGTGACCAGCGTGTGGTCGCCGCCGCGCCCACCGTCCGCTCGTTGCCGGGCCCGCGTCGCGTCGCCAGCCCGTTCTCGCATGGTTTCGACGCGATGCGGCGATCGACGCCAGGTGCCCCAACTGGGCTACTTTCCACGCCCGTGCCGCGACCCAAGTCACCCGTCCAGGGGAAAGGCACCTGAAGTCTGTCTTAGGAACGTTGCCTGCGCGCTGGCCGAGCCCGCAGGATGCCTGAGCGTGACCGCACATCGCCTGCTCGCGCCTCGCTGGCTCGCCACGGGCGGTGCCGTCCTGCTCGCGGGCGTGGTCGGCATCGCCCTGCTGCTGCAGAACGGCGGCTCGGCGTGCGCGGCCCCACCGACCAACTCGGCGCGCAAGGGTAAGGCGACGTACTACGACCTGGCCGGCAACAAAGGCAACTGTTCGTTCAAGGCGCCCGCCGATGACCTGTACGTCGCCCTCGGACCCGCCGAGTACTCGGGCGCGCTGTACTGCGGCAGCTACATCGACGTCACCGGCCCGAAGGGCAAGGTTCGCGTCAAGGTCGTCGACTCCTGCCCCGAATGCACGACCGGCTGGCTCGACCTCAGCCGCACCGCCTTCAAGAAGATCGCGAACGAGATCGACGGGATCGTGCCGATCACCTACAAGGCCGTGCCCAACGCGCCCACCCCTGGGCCGCTGAGCATCACGTTCGACGAGGGTTCGTCGCAGTACTGGTGGGCGGTCCTCATCGACAACCACGCCAACCCGATCAAGTCCGTACAGGCCAAGGGTCCCGGCGGCAGCTGGATGACCGCGTCGCACGCGGACTGGAACGTCTGGATCATCGACCGCTATACCGGTAAGGGCCCGTTCTCGATCAGGATGACCGACATCTACGGCCACACCGCCACGGCGACCAACATCAAGCTGCTGCCCAACAAGAGACAAGCGACTTCGGTACGCCTCAACGGCA
>DASYTU010000012.1:0-10899 GCA_036001925.1 Actinoplanes sp. | reverse complement strand
GCACAACCGTACCGGATGCCCCGGCCACCCTCCCCGGCCGCGGCCGTCGGCATGTCCGGAAGGATTCCCCGTGCCTCGTCCCACCACGTGGTTCGTCGTCGGCGCCGTAGCGATCGGCGCCGTCGGCCTCACCCCGTTTGTCAGCTTCGCCGGCGACAAGCCTAAGCCCGCCGCACCCGCCGCGACTGGCGCCGGCAGATTCGACATGGCGCCAGGCATGGTGGCGGCGATGAAGCGCGATCTCAAGCTTTCCGACGACCAGATCGCCGTCCGGCTCGCCACCGAGGCCGGCGCCCCCGTGGTCCAGCGGCGGCTCAGGAACAAGCTGGGCGAGAGGTACGCGGGCGCCTGGATCGCCGCCGGCGGCGACCGGCTGACCGTCGCGGTCACCGACGCGAACGCTGCCGCCGAGGTCCGTGCCGAGGGCGCGAACGTCAAGGTCGTCGGGCGGGACCTGGCCGCGCTCGACAACGCCCGCGCAACGTTGGACAAGCATGCGGCGAAGGCCAAGAACACCGGTATCCGCGGCTGGTACGTCGACGTCGCGACAAACAACGTGGTCGTCACGGCGAAACCGGGCGCCGAGGCGGCCGCCCGCAAGTTCGCCAAGGACAGCGGGGCCGGCACGGTCACCGTCGTGTCCGCCGCCGAGCAGCCCAAGCCCGTTGACGACATCCGCGGCGGCGACCAGTACGTCATCAACGGCAACACGCTGTGCTCGGTGGGCTTCGCCGTCGCGGGGGGCTTCGTCAGCGCCGGCCACTGCGGGGCGGCGGGTAGCTCGACCCGCGGCTTCAACAACGCCGCGCAGGGCACCTTCGCCGCCTCGCAGTTCCCCGGCAACGACTTCTCCTGGATCCGCACCAACGGCAACTGGACGCCGCAGCCGTGGGTGAACAACTACGCCGGCGGCATGGTTCTGGTAGCCGGCTCCCAGGAGGCCGCGATCGGCAGCTCGATCTGCCGCTCCGGGCGCACCACACAATGGCGCTGCGGCACGCTGCAGGGCCGCAACGAAACGGTGAACTACCCCCAGGGCGCGGTATCCGGCCTGAGCCGGATGTCCGCGTGCGCCGAGCCGGGCGACTCCGGCGGCTCGGTCATCTCGGGTAACCAGGCACAGGGCGTTACGTCGGGGGTCACGGGCAACTGCACCAGCGGCGGCACCACCTGGTTCCAGCCGATCAACGAGATCCTCAGCACCTACGGCCTCTCGCTCACGATATCCGGCGGCGGCGGCGCCGGCGGCAACGCGGTGATCAGCAACTGGAACAACAGGTGCATCGACGTGCCGAACAGCAACTTCTCCGTCGGCGTGCAGTTGCAGATGTGGGGCTGCAACAACACCAACGCGCAGAAGTGGACCTTCACCGGCGGCACCTTGCGGACGCAGAACAACAAATGCATGGACGTCAGCGGGGCATCCACCGCCAACGGAGCGGCCATCCAGATCGTCGACTGCAACGGCAACGCGGCCCAGCAGTTCGTCCTGTCGGCCGCCGGCGACCTGATCAACCCGCAGGCCAACAAGTGCGTCGACATCAAGGACTGGAACGGCAACGACGGCGCCAAGCTGCAGATCTGGCAATGCGCCGGGACGGCCAACCAGAAGTGGCGACGGGCCTGAGCCCGTACGGAAGCTGACGAGCAAAGCGACATCGCCCGTCGGTCGCGCCCAGCGGTCGGCGGGCGACCGTCTGCGGCGGCGTTGCACCCGGATCAGCGCATCGGGCGCAGGGGTGACTTATCGCCTACGGACCAGTTGTGACCGAACGGGTCCTTGAAGCCACCCTGACGGTGCGTTCCCCAGGGGACGCGGTGATCCTCGATGCCAGCTCCGGCGGTCGCGCCGGCGGCGACCGCACGCGCGACGAAGTTGTCGGGGTCATCGACGAACACCTCGATGCGAGTGCTCGTGACCCCCGCCCGATCCGGACTGGTCTCCGTAGGGTTGCTGGGATTGACCTCGTGGAGGAAGAACGGGGCACCGTTGATCTCGAGGCCGGCCACGCCACCAAGGTCCCACAGCTCTGTCGCACCCAGTGCGGTCTTGTACCAGGCAACCGCTGCGGCTGCGTCCGCAACGATCAGCATCACAGAGATCATTGGCGGCGTGCCGGTCGCCGCGTCGCCCGGCGAGGCGGAACGTTCTGTCGGGTCCTCGGTCATGCCTCCAGCATGCCGGACGTCACAAGCTGGGCCCGGCCAGGATCGACAAGGCGGCCGCGAGGGGCGTATCGGCCAGGCTAGGCATCCGCGTCGTCAAAGGGCTCGTCATTCCACCGCCACCATGCCTGGTTGCCATCGATGTGGAGAAGGAACTCAGGAACCTCACGGCCATCCGGGTACCGAAGCGTCACGGCACTCCGGACTGCTTCGTACGCACGCTCCCAGGACTCCACGTTCTCATCAACGCCATCGAGCAGCCGCACTTCGTCGGCGAAGAGCGGCCGTACCTGCTCAAACGCTTCCCTTGGGTCGACACGAGCGTTCAGCCAAGGGAAGTCGCCACCGGTCACGACGAGATCAGCAAGTAGCCGGCCATCGTCGCGTCGGTGCAGCGTCCAAGCGGCACCGTGATGATCACCCACGATGATGACATTAGCGACAGCGGTTTCCTCCAACGGCAGCCGGCTTCCGCCTTGCCACTGTTCACACGACGGCCAAGGTCTGGTGCACGCTTTCGCCGCAGCGTGACACCATGCGCGGCGGCAAGGCCCGCAGTGGGGTAGCGGCATTTTCGGCGTCGAGAACGTGGTCCGGCTGCTCGTCACGTTGGTCCCGGCGCTCGTCCGGATCGGCGTCGTGGTGGAGCCGCACGAACTGAACGGCGAGCCGGGTGCGATCCTCCGCGACCGCGACGGAAAGGTCGTGAATACCTTGGCGCTCGACATACTCGGCGGCCGGATCCAGACGATCCGCGCGGTGCTCAATCCCGACAAGCTCCGGCACCTGGGCCCGGTCGCGGATGCCCGGGAGGTCCTGCCGGGACGCGAGCCGAGCACACGGGCCCCTAACAGCACCCCGGGATCCCACACCCAAGCCCTGACCCCAACCACTCCATCCACCGGGTACGCCACTTCCAAGGCGGTGGCCGTAGCGCGTTCCCTGGCTGCTCCTCACAAGGCGGGCCCGGGCCAAGCGGGAACGACGGATCGATCCGAACCCGGCTGGGCGGAGCTGATGACGGAGATCATGCAGAGGCATGAGTCCCGGTCGATGCCGATGCGGTGCCGTCGGGTGGAGGCAAACCACAAGTCGGGTTGGCTCCGCCCGCCGTTCATCACCGACATTGGCCCGTGCGGCCCTGACCGCCCTCGCCCGGCGCAGCCTGACCTGGCATCTCCCGCGGCCCGCTAATCGGCCTCGGAAACCCAAAGATTCTGCAGTTGCGACTGGGCCCGAAGGGGCGACAGGCGCCCCGGGGACGCCTGTCGACTTGAGACTATATCGGTCAGAAGTTCCCGCCGCAGTTGCAGGATCCCCATTGGTCCAGGTAGACCCCGAAACTCTTCCCCGGTGTGTCAGACTGGGTGAAGTAGCCGCCGAAGATGGGCTGGGGTCGGTGGGCACCGACGTACAAGGTGTAGGTCTGGGTGACACCGCCCCAGCTCAGCGGACGCACGAACGTCGCAAGGCCCGACGCGGAATCCCAGGTTCCGCTGATGTGTTCCGCCAAGCCGGGGTAATCGGTCCAGTGGATCTCGGCCGTCAGCAGGTGGGGATCATGCGGGTTGATCGCCAGGAGGATTCCGCCGGTCCAGCCGTTGCCGTTGATCCGGTAGATGCCGGTCGGCGGCGGCAGGGTGGGGTCGATCGAGGAGGTGCTCGGCGGGCTCGGTAGCCGGGTCGCGAAGGCGCCCCAATGCCCGCCCGGGAAATCCGATTGGGTGAAGTAGCCACCGAACATCGGCTGGTACGCCACGTGGGTACCGATGTACAGAGTGTAGGTCTGGGTGACGCCGCCGTAGCTCAGGGGCCGCAGCAGGGTGAGCCGGCCGGAGGCCGGATCCCAGCTTCCGCTGACGCTTTCGTGTACTCCACGCTCGTCATAGGACATGTCCGCGGTTACGTAACCGGAGGTTACGTCGAGCACGGTGAGCGTGCCGGTCCAGCCGTTGCCGTTGAATGCGTAGCTACCCACGATCGGGTCGGTGACGGTGGCCGACGCCGGCCGCGTGACGACCAGCAGCAGGGCGGCGGCGCAGAATACGGCGATCAGCTTGTAGACGCGGCTCCAGCGGAACCTGGACATCCATTTCCCCTTCACGACACGAGAAGCGGCCGGTCCGCCCCCGGGCGGGGTATCGTCGCACGTTGATGTTCGCCGGAAGGGCGGTCGGGGCAGAAGGTACTGCCCGCCGGTGCAGCTCACGCTCCCGCCTGCTGTCCAGGAGCGAATGATCCGATGAGTTCGGCCCGCAGCGTCACCGTCCCTCGCGTGTGGACCCGGGGTCGATGCATCGATATCGGTCACGCTGACACGCGGCCTCGATCTCGGGATATCGTTACGCTACTGGGGAATGAGGCCGCAGAGGCCGACGCTCTTCGCGCCGGGCGGCCGCCGTTCAACGTTTGACGCGCCGACCCCCGCTGTCACCTTGCGCGCGCCGCGCGCGGTGGTGCCGTCACCCGGGACGTTGACCGGAGCGTTGCGCTGGTCGGCGTATCCGAACGCGACACCGTTGCAGGTGGCCGCCCGCCCGAGTGAGGCGTACCGGTACTCGACGGTGTGGCCGGGCTCGGCAGCGTTGAGCATCTGGTCGAACGCGTCGGAAGTGTAGGTCGAGGTGGCGTTGTCCTGCGTGGTGCTCCGCAACGTCCCGCGAGCCGTCCAGGTGTTCGTGAGATCCGGAAGGGTGCCGCCGCTCGCGCCGGTCAAGCGGTTGCGCTCGTCGAACGTGAACGTGGTGGTGACCGCGGTTCGGTTCGAGGCGTTGTCGTAGCCGTAGGTGACGGTGGCACCGTCGGGTTTCGTCCACAACGTCTGCCGCCCGAGTCCGTCGTAGCCGCAGCCGTTGGCACCGTCACCGGTGATTCCGGTCGTGGTTGACGAGGTCAGCAGGTCGTCGTTGTCGTACCCGTAGGTGATCTTTGCAGACTCGGTGCCGGTCGCGAGCTAACTCAACCTGTCTGCATCTGTAGCTACTGGAGGGTCCCGTCGGCGGAGCCTCGATGGGGGGCACCGCCCACCGTCAACGATGCGTCACGAAGGCGAGCCCCTGCGTCTGGTGCGCCGGGTCGTAACCTACCACCCGCACCAGGTGCGCCGGGTTCTCGGCGTGGCAGGCGTCCAACTCGGACAGCACGTCGTCCGCCTCCTGCACGCCGAACAGTGGCAGTTTCCACATCGACCAGTACCCGGTTGCCGCCTTCTCGGGCGCGCAGTGCTCGACGGCGGGGATCCAGCCGGCAGCGACGATGTGCTGCACCTGCCGGCGTATCTGCATACGGGTCAGCGGCGGCAGGTACGAGAACGTGCCGGTCTTCATCTCCACGAGATCCTCCTCAGGCCCGGGCCAGCTTGTCCACGACGTCGAACTCGAAACGCACCTCGCCCCAGGTCTGCAGGGCGGCCTCGAGGTCCGGGCTGTGCTCGGCGGCCTCGCGCAGCACGGCGGGGCCGTCGCGCTCGAGGTCGCGGCCCTCGTTGCGGGCCAGCACGCAGGCCTCGACGGCGACCCGGTTAGCGGTCGCGCCGGCCGCGTTGCCCCCCGGGTGCCCCAGCGTGCCGCCACCGAACTGCAGCACCGAATCGTCGCCGAAGATGGAGACCAGGGCGGGGATGTGTCCGACGTGGATGCCGCCGGAGGCCACCGGGAACATCCCCGGCAGGTGCCCGAAGTCCTGGTCGAAGAAGATGCCCCGGGAGCGGTCCTCGGGCACGAACCGCTCCCGCATGAGGTCGATCCAGCCCAGGGTCGCCTGCCGATCGCCCTCCAGCTTGCCCACCACCGTGCCGGAGTGGAGGTGGTCGCCGCCGGCGAGCCGGAGCGCCTTGGTCAGCACGCGGAAATGGATGCCGTGCCGCGGGTTGCGGTCCAGCACCGCGTGCAGCGCGCGGTGGACGTGCAGCAGCATGCCGTTGCGGCGGGCCCAGTTGGCCAGCGACGCGTGCGCGGTGAAGCCGGCGGTCAGGTAGTCGTGCATGATGATCGGCATGCCGAGCTCGCGGGCGAACTCGGCGCGCGCGAACATGTCCTCGACCGTCCCGGCGGTGACATTGAGGTAGTGACCCTTGCGTTCGCCGGTCTCCGCCTCGGCCTGCCGGATCGCCCGCGCCACCGCCTCGTACCGATCGCGCCAGCGCATGAACGGCTGGGAGTTGATGTTCTCGTCGTCCTTGGTGAAGTCGAGGCCGCCGCGCAGGCACTCGTACACGGCCCGGCCGTAGTTGCGGGCCGACAGGCCGAGCTTCGGCTTGATGGTGCAGCCCAGCAGCGGACGGCCGTACTTGTCGAGCTTGTCGCGTTCGACGCGGATGCCGTTCGGCGGCCCGCCGCAGGTCAGCAGGTAGCTCAGCGGGAAGCGGACGTCCTCCAGCCGCAACGAGCGGATCGCCTTGAAGCCGAAGACGTTGCCGGCCAGCGACGTGAGGACGTTGACCACGGATCCCTCTTCGAACAGATCCAGGGGGTAGGCGACGAACGCGTAGAACGCCGCCGGGTCGCCGGGCACCTCCTCGATCCGGTACGCGCGCCCCTTGTAGTGGTCCAGATCAGTGAGCAGATCCGTCCACACCGTCGTCCACGTGCCGGTGGAGCTCTCCGCGGCGATGGCGGCGGCGGCCTCCTCGCGGGGCACGCCGGCCTGCGCCACGATCTTGAAGCAGGCGAGCAGATCGGTCTCGGCGGGCAGGTAACCGGGGTCCCAGTACGTCGCGGCGTACGGATGCACGCCGGCCTCGTACATCTTGGCCGGTACCGTCGCTGTCATTCGGCTCCTCCTTGGATCGGTCAGGCGGCTCGGCGGCCCTCAACGAGCCGCTCGATCATGGGGGTGAGGATTAGCTGCATGGCGAGATCGAGCCGGCCGCCGGGGACGACGATCGAGTTCGCCCGGGACATGAAGCTGTCGTGGATCATGGCCAGCAGATACGGGAAGTCGATGCCGCGCGGATCCCGGAACCGGATTACGACGAGCGACTCCGCCGGCGCCGGAATGGTGCGGGCCACGAACGGGTTGGACGTGTCCACGGTCGGGACGCGCTGGAAGTTGATGTCCGTCTTGGTGAACTGCGGTGTGATCGTACGGATGTAGTCCGGCATCCGCCGCAGGATGACGTCGGTGACGGCCTCTCGCGAGTACCCCCGGCTGCTGCGGTCGCGGTGCAGCTTCTGGATCCACTCCAGGTTGATCACCGGGACGACGCCGATCTTCAGATCACCGTACGAGGACAGGTCGACCCTCGGCGTCACGGCAGCGCCGTGCAGACCCTCGTAGAACAGCACGTCGACGTCCGGGGGAAAGTCCTCCCACGGCGTGAACGTGCCGGACGGGCAGCCGTACACCCCGGCCTCGATCTCGTCGTGCACGTAGTGCCGGGTGCGGCCGGTGCCCTTCGTGGCGAATTCCTCGAACGTCTCGCCGAGCTCGTCCAAGAGGTTCGCCTGGGGGCTGAAGTGGCTGAAGTGGTGGTTGCCGCGGCCCTCCGCCTCCGCTATGGCGGCCTTCATGCCTTCCCGGTCGTAACGGTGGAAGGCGTCACCCTCGATGTAGGCGGCCCGCACGCCCTCGCGCCGGAAGATCTGCACGAAGGTGTTCTTGACGGTTGTCGTCCCAGCCCCGGAGGAACCGGTGACCACGATGATGGGGTGCCGTACCGACACAGGGGCTCGCATTCTCGGTCAGGACCGGAACAGGCCGCGGTGGGCGAACAGCGGGGAGTCCTCGTGCCGGGCCGGAGCGTCGGCCAGATAGCGGCGCACGCGATCGACCTTGTTACGGGAGCCGAACACCAGTGGAGTTCGCTGGTGCAGCGTGGCCGGAACCAGGTCGAGGATCGGCGTGTGCCCGTCGGTGGCGGCGCCGCCGGCCTGCTCACACAGCTGGGCGACCGGATTGGCCTCGTACACCAGGCGCATCCGCCCGCGCCCGCGAGATGGGTGGCTTTCGGCGGGATAGAGATAGATGCCGCCGCGGGACAGGATGCCGTACGCCTCGGCCGCCAGCGACCCGAGCCAGTGCATGCTGAAGTCCCGCTGCAGCGGGCCGCTGCTGCCGCTGACCAGGTCCGCGACGTAGGACCGGATGCCGCGGTGCCAGTGCCGGGCGTTGGAGGCGTTGACCGCGTACTCGACGGACTCGGGCGGCAGTTCGAGCCCGCGCCGTGCGCTCACGAAGCCGTTCGCGCCCAGCACGTACGCGTCGGTGCCCTGCCCCAGGGTGAGCGCCAGCACGGTGGCCGGGCCGAACAGGATGATGCCGGCGGCCAGTTGCCGCCGGCCCGGCTGGAGCAGCCCGCCGCCGATCGCGTCGATGACCGGCAGCACCGAGAAGATCGTGCCGACCGGTGCATTGATGCGGAGGTTCGTCGGTTCGTCCAGCGCGACCAGGGTCACGACAACGCTGCCGCCAGGGGCGACCGGCACGGGCGCGGCCTCGCCAGCCATGCCAACGAAGGCGACGTCGGTTCCGGCGAGTGCGTCCAGGTAGAGCGCGCGCGCCCGCGGCTCCAGGACGCCCGGATCGATGGTCAGGGTCGCGATCTTGCCGGCCAACTCGGCGCCCGCCGCGGCCAGCCGGGCGACGACATCGGCGGCGGCGAGGGCGGGCCGGCTGGATCCGGCGGACGTGACGAGATCCCCGGTCAGCAACGGCGCGAGCGGTACCTGGTCGATGGCCATGACCGAGTGTGTGACCGGCGATCGCGCAAAGCCAAGGCATGGAATTCTGCCGTACGGGAAAGTCAATCTATGCTTCGGGCATGAAGGACGTAACCCTTCGTCAACTGGACTTCCTGGCCGAAACGATCCGCGCCGGCTCGCTGGCCGGCGCCGCCGCCCGGTTGCACCTGACCGGGCCGGCCATCGCCCAGCAACTGCGCCAGCTCGAGCGTGCGGTAGGGCTGGCGTTGCTCGAACGCGGCCCGCACGGGCAGCGCCCGACGGACGCCGGGCGGTTGCTCGTGGAGACCCATGCACGCCTCCGCGCCGAGATCGCCGCCTGCGACGATGGCCTGCGTGCCCTGCGCTCAGCCGAGACCGGCCGGGTCACCGTCGGCGCGGTGAGCACGGCGAAGTACTTCACGCCGTACCTGGTCGCCGCCTTCCGTCTCGCGTACCCCAAGGTGGGCATCGGCCTGGTCTTCGGCAACCGCGAAGAGATCGTCGCGCGCCTGGAGGACTACACGGTCGACCTGGCCATCATGGGGCGGCCGCCGCACGGCCTCGACGTCGACCAGCAGGTCTTCGGCGACCATCCGTACGTCATCGTCGCGCCGCCGCGGCATCCGCTGGCCCGCGCTGGGCGTATCCCGTTCCCGCGGGTCGCAGTGGAGACCTTTCTGGTCCGCGAGCACGGCGCCGGCACCCGGCTACACCTCGACACGATGTTCGCCGCGGCCGGCCACGAGCCGGAGATCGGCATGGAGCTGGACTCCAACGAGACCATCAAACAGGCGGTGATGGCCGGGCTTGGCATCGCCCTGATCTCGGCGCACACCATCGCCGCCGAGGTGCACGACGGCCGGCTCACCGTGCTCGACGTCGACGGCCTGCCGATCCACCGCCACTGGCTGCTCGTCCGGATGGCGCGCCGGACGTCCGGGCCCGCCACCAGCGCGTTGTGGAACTTCGTATCGCTGACGGGCGCCGAGTACCTGCCCGCGCTCGACGGTGGGGGCGTGACCGGCATCGGCTGATCCCGTGGTGATCCCTCCTGTGGACGCCGCGCGAGCGCAAGTCTCAACTGTCGGTTCTGGGTACGGGGATGGCATCGATCACCATCACCGGCGACACCTGCACGTCCGTGGTCCACGAGCTCGACACCGAACGCGCCAAAGCCGACGCCGCAGCCGACCTGGTCCCCGCACGTCACGCCGGGGACCACGAAACCCGACCCCAGCAGCACTGATACAGCAGCCCTGACTGCCCGCGTGTTGCTCGAGCAGCGGACAAGCATCCAAACAGGCGTAGCCAATCGGTAACACAGGGACATAACTGCAGGTCACGGTGGACCCGGCGGGACTCGAACCCGGTGGACCGGAGGTTACGGCATACGAACACCCTCACCCTGACGACCGGCCCTGACCTGCGGCTCCCGGTGACTCGTGAGCGCCAGGTCCGTGCATGAAGTGGCGACCGTTGCTCCGGGTGCGTAGATGGCTCAATCAATAATCTGCGGGCGTGGCACGGCAACAACGCGGTGCACGAGTCCTACCGCCGGTGAGGATGGACGAGTCGCTCGGCCAGGAACGCCCGCTCCGCCTCGTTCCTGGTCAACTCCAGAGCCTGTCGGTAGGCGACCGAAGCCTCGTCGCTACGGCCCAGGCGGCAAAGCAGTTCTGCTCTGATCGCCGGCAGGTATTGATATCCCACGAGCCGGGCGTCCTTCTCTAGTTCCTCGACCTCGGCCAGCGCCTGCGCGGGTCCCCAGACCTGCGCCACCGCCACCGTGCGGTTCAACGCCACCACCGGTGATGGCCACACCGACAGCAGCTCGTCGTACAGGGTCAGGATCTGCGGCCAGTCCGTCTGATCGTAGGTCGGCGCCTCGGCGTAGAGGGATGCGATCGCCGCCTGTAACACGTAGCGTCCAGGTCGCCCGCCGCGGAGGCCGGCCACGATCAGGTCGTGCGCCTCGGCGATCGCTGACCTGTCCCACTGCGACCGGTCCTGCTCCTGCAGCCGCAGCAGCCGGCCGTGGGCGTCGACCCGGGTGGTGCGCCGGGCGTCGGTG
>DASYTU010000011.1:0-13794 GCA_036001925.1 Actinoplanes sp. | reverse complement strand
CCGCCTGAGAGATCGCTGAGCGCGGCGGCAACCGGATGCGCACCGCGGATACGCTCGCCCCATGGACGTCAGACGGGTGGGCCTTCCCGCCCTTCTGCCGTACCTGCGCGGGCATCGCGGGACGCTGGCGGTCGTCGCGTTGCTGTCGCTGATCTCCGCCGGCGCCTCGCTCGTGCAGCCCGTCCTCGTCCGTACCGTCCTCGACGGCATCCAGGCGAGTCGCCCGGTGGCCGGGGCGGTCGCGCTGCTGGTCGGCCTGCTGCTGGTCGGTGCGGCCCTCGGCGGTGTCCGCGACTACCTGCTGCAGCGCACAGCCGAGGGTCTCGTGCTGACCACCCGGCGGCGGCTCGCTCGGCACCTGCTGCGCCTGCCGATCGCCGAGTACGACCGCCGTCGCACCGGCGACCTGCTGTCTCGCGTCGGCGCGGACACCACGCTGCTGCGCGCCGTCGTCACGTCCGGCCTGTTCGAGGTGGTCACCGGCGCGCTCATGGTCGTGGGCGCGACCATCGCCATGCTGGTGCTGGATCCGCTGCTGTTCGGGGTCGCCGTGGTCGGGCTAGGGCTGGGGCTCTCGGTGGCGGTCACCGTGTCGCGGCGGGTCCGGGGCCTCTCCGAGGAGGCCCAGGCCCGCCTCGGCGAGATGACCTCCGCCGTCGAGCGGGCCATCTCGGCCGCCCGCACGATCCGGGCCAGCCGAGCCGAGGAACGCGAGGCCGAGTCCGTCGGACGCAGCGCCGGAGAGTCCTACGCCGCGGGCATGCGGGTGGCGCGGTTGCAGGCGCTGGTGGAGCCCGCGTCGACGGCTGCCATCCAGGGCGCGTTCCTGCTCGTCCTGGGCGTCGGCGGGGCGCGGGTGGCGGCAGGGGCGATCAGCGTCGGGGACCTGGTCGCGTTCATCCTGTTCCTGTTCTTCCTGGTGATGCCGCTGGGCCAGGCGTTGCACGCGTACACCCAGCTGCAGACCGGCCTCGGCGCGCTGCAGCGCATCGAGGAGATCCTGGACCTGCCGTCGGAGAGCGGGGGCGACCGCGGGGTGGCGGTTTTGCCCGCACGGGATCCGCCGGCGGTCACGTTCGAGGCCGTCACGTTCGCCTACCCCGACGGTGAGCCCGTGCTGCGTGACGTGTCGTTCACCGTGCCGCTGGGCAGCCGTATCGCCCTCGTCGGCCCGTCGGGCGCGGGCAAGTCCACGGTGCTCGCGCTCGTCGAGCGGTTCTACGAAGTCACCGCCGGCACGATCCGGGTCGACGGGGCGGACATCCGCGAGCTGCCCCGCGACGCGCTGCGCCGCCGGCTCGGCTACGTCGAGCAGGAAGCGCCGGTGCTCGCCGGCACGCTCCGGGACAACCTGCTTCTCACCGCGCCTGACGCGGACGACGCCCGGCTGCGGGCGGCGCTCGACGAGGTCAACCTCGGCGGCCTCACGGTCCGTACGCCCGAGGGCCTGGACGTCCAGGTCGGCGAGGGCGGCGTGCTGCTGTCCGGCGGGGAACGCCAGCGCCTCGCCATCGCCCGTACCCTGCTGACGAACGCGCCGATCCTGCTGCTGGACGAGCCGACCAGCAACCTGGACGCCCGTAACGAGGCCGCCTTGCGCCAGGCCATCGCGGCCGCCGCGTTCCAGCGCAGCTTGATCGTGGTGGCCCACCGGCTGAGCACGGTCGTCGACTCCGACCAGATCGTCGTGCTGGACGAGGGCCGCGTGGTCGCGATCGGCCCGCACGACGAGCTCCTGGAGTCCAGTCCGCTGTACCGCGAGCTGGCCACCCACCAGCTCCTGGTCCCGGACCCCGCACGCTGACGGCGATCGGGCATGGCACCCGGGCAGACGGCCACGGGTGGGCTGGGAGTGCGGCCGCCCACCTCGAGTGCCTCTCCCGAGACATCACCTCGATCTGTCGGGACATGAACCTGCGCGCTGAGGACGTTCGTCGGGACAACGAGCCCGGCAGGGTGCGGGGATCCGGTCATGAGCGCCAGCGAATGGATCCCCGCACCCGGTCTCCGCGGGAGCGACGGCCCGGCGCACGACGGACCGGGGAAATGAAGATCGGACGGGAGTCGGCGCCGTCCTCCAAGCGGAGTGAAGTACCGTAAGCCGCCATGGGTGTGTCGTCGCGGCTGAAGAGCCGGTTCCGTAAGTTTCTGCAGCGTCCGGGCACGACCGTCGATCTGGCGCCGTTCGCGAAGCGGCTGCCGGCGATCGAGGCGCGCGAGGAAGCGCTGCGGGAACTCGACGACGCGGCGCTGACCGAGGCCGCCGGCGCCGCGAAGGACTACACCGAGATCTGCGCCATCGGCCGCGAGGCCGCCTGGCGCGCGCTCGCCGAACGGCCCTTCGACGTCCAGCTGCTCGGCGTGATGGCGCTGCTGTCCGGCAAGGTCGCCGAGATGGCCACCGGCGAGGGCAAGACCCTGACCGCCGCGATCGCCGCATACGGGCACGTACGGCTCGGCCACGGGCCGGTGCACGTGCTGACCGTCAACGACTACCTGGCCAGGCGCGACGCGACCTGGATGGAGCCGGTGTACACGCTGCTCGGGCTCACCGTCGGGTGGGTCACCGAGGCGTCCACGCACGATGAGCGCCGGGAGGCCTACGCCGCCGACGTCACGTACGTGTCGGTGAGCGAGGCCGGCTTCGACTACCTGCGCGACCAGCTCGTCACCGACATCGCCGACCGGGTGCAGCGGGAACTTTCGACCGCGATCGTGGACGAGGCGGACTCGATCCTGATCGACGAGGCCCGCGTACCGATGGTCCTGGCCGGCAGCATCGCCTCCGAGAGCGACCCCGTCCACGAGGCCGCCGAGCTGGTCCGCGACCTGCGGCCGGGCAAGGACTTCGAGGTGGCCGACGATGGACGCAGCGTCGCCTTCACGTCGGCCGGCTTGCAGGCGATCGAGAAGAAGCTCGGCATCGACCTGTACGACGAGGAGCACGTCGAGCAGCTCTCCGCGGTCAACGTCGCGTTGCACGCCCGGGCGCTGCTGCGCCGCGACGTCGACTACATCGTGCGCAACGGCACGGTCGAGCTGGTCGACGAGATGCGCGGCCGGGTCGCCCAGCGCCGGCGCTGGCCCGACGGCCTGCAGGCCGCGGTCGAGGCGAAGGAGGGCCTGCACGCGACGGCCGAGGGCGAGGTTCTCGACACGATCACGGTGCAGGCGTACATCGCGCTATACCGGGTGGTCTGCGGCATGACCGCGACCGCGGTACACGTCGGCGAGCAGCTTCGCGAGTACTTCAAGCTCGAGGTCGCGGTCATCCCGCCGAACACGCCGAACATCCGCGAGGACGAACCCGACCGGATCTACTCGGCGCACGACATGCGCGACGAGGCCCTGGTCGAGGAGATCAAGCTGGCCCACGAAAAGGGCCGCCCGGTGCTGATCGGCACGCTCGACGTGAAGGCTTCGGAGCTGCTCGCCAAGCAGCTCGCCGCGGCCGGCGTCCCATCGGTCGTCCTGAACGCGAAGAACGACGACGAAGAGGCCGCGATCATCGCGGAGGCGGGCTCGCTCGGCGCCGTGACGGTCTCCACCCAGATGGCCGGCCGGGGCGTCGACATCCGCCTTGGCGGCAGCGACGAGAAGGACCGCGACAAGATCGTGGAGCTGGGCGGCCTGTACGTGATCGGCAGCGGCCGGCACGACAGCCGCCGCGTCGACGACCAGCTGCGCGGCCGTGCCGGGCGCCAGGGCGACCCGGGCGGCTCGGTGTTCTTTGTCAGCCTCGAGGACGACCTGATCACGCGGCACGCGGGCGACATCCTGCCGGCGTCGCCCCGGATGGACATGGACGGCGTCGTGCACGACGACGCGGTCGAGTACGCGGTCGAGCACGCGCAGCGCGTTGCCGAGGGCGTGAACCACGAGGTCCACCGCAACACCTGGCGCTACAGCGTGGTGATCGAGCAGCAGCGGGTCGCCCTGGCCGAGCGCCGGGAGCGGCTGCTCACCTCCGAGGTCGCTGCGATCATGCTGCTCGAACGGTCGCCGGAGAAGGCCAAGGAGACCGACGAGGACGTGCTCTCCGACGCGGCCCGGTCGATCGCGCTCCACCACCTGGACCGGCTGTGGGCGGAGCACCTGGCCGAGCTGTCCGAGATCCGCGAGGGCGTCCACCTGCGGGCGCTGGGCCGCCTCGACCCGCTCGACGAGTTCCACCGGTCGGCCGTGCCGGCGTTCCAGAAGCTGTTCACCGAGATCGAGGCGCGAACCATCGAGACGTTCGAGGAGGTCGACCTCACCGACGGCTGGGAGCCGGACCGCGCGCGGATCGTCCGGCCCAGCGCCACCTGGACCTACCTGGTGCACGACAACCCGTTCGGCTCCGAGCTGGATCGCCTCATCGCGGCGGTCGGCCGGCGCCTGTCCTCCGGGGGCGGCGACTAGCGATCATGGGGAGACGATGACCACACTCGAGAACCGGCCGAACACCGCACTCCTCGTCGTCGACCTCCAGAACGGCGTGGTCGAGGGGACGTACGAGCGCGACGCGGTCGTCGCGAACGTCGGTAGCTTGGTCGAGCAGGCGCGGCGGGAACGGGTCCCGGTCGTCTGGGTTCAGCACTCCGACGAGCGACTCGCGCGGGGCAGCGACGACTGGCGGATCGTCCCGGAGCTGACCCCCGGCGGCGCGGAGCCGCTCGTCGAGAAGAGCTACGCCGACGCGTTCGAGGACACCACCCTCGAGACCGTGCTGTCGGACCGCGGCGTCGGTCGGCTCGTGGTCGCCGGCGCACAGACCGATGAGTGCATCCGCTCGACGCTGCACGGCGCGATCGTCCGGGGGTACGACGCGACCCTGGTCAGCGACGCCCATACGACGGAGGACCAGACGGCATGGGGCGCGCCGCCGCCGGACAAGGTCATCGCGCACACAAACCTGTACTGGACCTACCACACCGCGCCGGGGCGCACGGCCGGGACGGTCGAGACCAAGGATGTCGACTTCGGCGCCACGTCCTGAACCTCCGCGACTGCCGCCAACTCAGTGCGACGGGCCGGCCAGGTGGGCGGCCAGGATGTCGCCGCCGAAGTCGCCGCGCGGCCGGCGTAGCACGGTGTGCGCGTGGTTGCCGTCGTCGGTCGTGTTGTCGTACTCGATGAGCAGGTCGTCGCCCTGGATGCGGTAGTAGTGCCGCACGCCCGGGCCGGGCGGCCCTTCCCAGGCGAAGTGAATGTCGTCGGTCCGGGCCCTCAGCCGCGCGGCCAGGTCGTCCGGCAGCCGGCCCAGGTAGACCGCCACGAGCTGGTCGAGCAGGGCCCGTTCGCCGGGGCGTAGGTCCCGCCGCGCGATGCCGGCCGGGGTGATCGGTGATGCGGACGGACGGGTGGCGCTGCGTACATCCCAGGGCGCCTGGTCGGCGACGACCGCCTTCCGCCGCGCCGCCTCCGTCATGGTCAGCAACAGCTCCCGGCCCAGGTCCTCCTCGACGGCCAGCGGCCGGAGCACCGGGCGGCCGACGTGGTCGACCCGGGCCGGATTGGCGCCGAAGAACACCGGTGCGGGGGACATGAGGCCGTCGACCACGGTCATGGTGACCGACAGGTGGTGCCCTTCGAACCGCCATGCCCAGCGGTCGTTGCCCGGCGTTCCGAACACGATGACCTTGTAGTCCTCGCTATGCCGGCCCCTGACCCAGCTCTCCCGGCGGTCGAGGACCTCCTCGAGCGCAATGACGGCCATGGCCTGCGCGTACGCCGGTGGGCTGAGCGCGGTCGCGAGCAGCCGGTGCGCGGCCTTGCGGGCGGCGACGCCGAGATCGGCGAGGATGAGTCCGGGCCGCGACGCCGGCCGGTATTCGATCCAGCGGCGGTCCGCCTCGTCGTCGAAGCGGCGCGTCGCGGCCGCGCGCTGCCGGTCGTCGAGGGCCGCCAGGAACGCGGAAGCCTCACGCTCCACGGTGTGCCCTCAGCGTGCGATATGCGAAGGCGATAGCGTCCGCGTCCAGCTTGTCTGCCACGCGAGTCAGCCTAGCCGGGTAGCCTCCCGACGTGACGTACACCGTCTACGTGGGCCGGGCCGGCGAGGATGCCGCGCGCAACCAAGGCTGGTTGCTCGGTCATTTCGTGCCGGCCGGCGAGTTGTTGCACACCGACGACGTCGAGGTGAAGTGGGGTGTGCATCCGGCCGGCGACCGGCGGGCGGCATGGGCCACCGATGAGCGCCGTACCGCGCTGCTCGTGCTGATCCGGGGCGCATTCAACATCGAGCTGCGTGATCGTACCGTGGTGTTGCGGGAGCCCGGCGACTATGTTGTCTGGGGCCCTGGTGAGGACCATTCCTGGCGCGCCCTCGAGGCGGACACGACGGTACTCACGGTACGATGGCCGTCGCTGCCCGGCTGGCGACTGTCGCCCCGGGACGCTTAATCAGGCTGACAGAAACTGTTCACGGACGTTCTTTCTTCAGGTCGTCAACAAACGGGCGCGTGGTCGTTTCAAACGTGATGGGAATCGCATTTTCCCGTACCCTATCCGCGATAGCCTCGATGCATCGAGTGGCATGTGGAACGACTTTCCCATAGTGTGGTTGACAGCTTGACCGCAGCGCCGCGGTAGCGGAAATATCGGGCGCGGTTTGCGGACCGTGGCTAGCATAATTTCTACACCACAAATGCATTTTTGGAATTCAGGGGGGCTCCATGCCGGTCACGGCACTGTCGGCGCGTGCGGGACGGCACACCTCGCACGTCACGGGACCGGGACGGCTGGCCGCGATCCGGCGACCGCAGGCCGAGCCCGCTCCGAACTTGACGCTCACGCTGGCCATCCCGCTCACGAACGACGCCCTCACGCCGCAGGCGCACCGGCTCATCGAGGCGGTTCGCGAGCTGGTCGCCCTGGGCCAAGGCACGGTCACGGAGGTGGCGCAGCCGGAGGCGGCCGCCGCCGCCGAGGAGCCCACCGGCCCGGAGGTGCGGCTGCTCACCGCGTCCCGCCAGGTCATGCTCGACGGCGAGCTGCTTCCGCTCACCCGGCTCGAGTTCGACCTGCTGCTGTTCCTCGCCGAAAATCCGCGCCGCGTCTTCACCCGCGCCCAGCTGCTGGTCGGCGTCTGGGGATACGAGCACACCGGCGAGCGGACCGTCGACGTGCACGTCCGGCGGCTGCGGGTCAAGCTCGGCGGCCACCAGCCGGTTATCACCACCGTGTACGGCGTGGGCTACCGCCTCTCCGACGACGCCCACATCGTGGTCCAGCCGCACGACTAGTCTTGCCCGGATGCGGGTGCGCCCGGTCTCGTTCGACGTGCTGGTCGACGAGCTGGCCGACCGGCTCGCTACGCAGGAGCCGGGCGGACGGCTCCGTGTGGCGATCGACGGCGCGCCCGCCGCCGACCCGGCCGCCCTCGCCGACGCCCTGGTCGATCCGCTGCGCGTCCGCGGCCGCCCGGCGGTGCGGGTCTCGACCGACGACTTCCTGCGCCCCGCCTCGGTGCGGTTGGAGTTCGGCCGGACCAATCCCGACACGTTCTACACCGGCTGGCTCGACGAGGCCGCGCTGCGCCGCGAGGTGCTCGACCCGGCCGGGCCGGGCGGCTCCGGCCGGATCGTGACCCGGCTCTGGGACGTGCGGACCGACCGTGCCACCCGGGAGCCATACGCCGATCTGCCGCCTACCGCGGTCGTGCTGGTCAGCGGGCCGCTGCTGCTCGGCGGCGGCCTACCGTTCGAGGTCACCGTGCACCTGGACCTGTCCGCCGCCGCCCTCGACCGGCGTACCGACCCCGAGCTGCGCTGGACGCTGCCCGCGTACGCCCGCTACGGCCACGAGGTCGACCCGGCGTCCTTCGCCGACGTGGTGGTGCGGGTCGACGACCCGCGGCACCCGGCGCTCGTCCTCGACCGCTCCTGACGTCCACTGGATGGACCGCGAAGACCCCGTTTACCTGGGGTGGGGCAGCCCACTGGCGAAGCCCGTGGCGGAATCGAGCACTGACAGTTATGCTCCGACTACTTTTCAGTGAAGATCTTGTTTGGGATCTTCGGCGGTGGGTATCAGCCGGGGCCACGGTGCGACCGGGGACCGGGGCGGGTAGTCCACCGGCAGGGGCAGAGGAAAGGGCAGGGGGAGCGCACATGCTCGTCAACAGCACGGTCGTCACGGGTAAAGGCGCGGAGACCGCCAAGGGGCGTACGGCCGAGGAGATCGAGCAGATCCGGCTGGTGCTGCAAGGCCGGTATGACGACCTCGACCGTGAGTACGAGGACGCGATGGCCGAGAACCAGAAGTTGCGGCTTGTCGAGATCGGCGACGCGGCCGGCGACGACCAGGCGGACAGCGGGTCCAAGACGGCGGAACGCGACGCGGCGTCGTCGCTGCTGCGTACCCTGCTCGACCGGCGGACTCAGGCGGAACACGCTCTGCAGCGCCTCGCGGACGGCACGTACGGGTACTGCGAAGGGTGCCAGAACCCGATCCCGGTGGAGCGGCTCACGGTCTTCCCGTGGGCCACCACCTGCGTCGCCTGCAAGTCGAACCGCGAGCGTCGCGCGGGCTGAGCCGCGCGATCCGGTCCGCCGCCGGCCTGGTCCGGCGGCGGACCGCTCGCATCGGCGCTAGCGTGTCCCGATGGGGAAGATCGAGGTTGGGACGGCGTCCTGGACCGACAAGACGCTGCTCGAGTCCGGCTGGTACCCGCAGACCGCGGACACGCCCGAGAAGCGCCTCGCTTACTACGCCAGGCAGTTCCCGATCGTCGAGGTGGACGCCACCTACTACGGCCCGCCATCCGAGCAGACCACCCGGCTGTGGGCGGAGCGGACGCCGGCGGGGTTCACCTTCAACATCAAGGCGTTCAGCCTGCTCACCGGGCACCCCACCCGGGTGTCGTCGATCTACAAGGACCTGCGGCCGGAGACGGACAAGAAGAACGTCTATCCGGGCGACCTGCCACCGCAGGCGTACGAGGAGATCTGGACCCGCTTCCTGTCGGCACTCGATCCGCTCGTCGAGGCCAACAAGCTCGGCGCGCTGCTGTTCCAGTTCCCACCGTGGTTCGGGATACGCAAGTCCAACAAGGAGTACATGCTTGAGGTCGCCGCCAGGTGCAAGCCGCTGCGGCCGGTCTTCGAGCTGCGGAACGCCTCCTGGTTCGAGGGCGCGAACCGTAACGAGACCCTGGACTTCCTGCGTGCCCACAAACTGCCGTTCGTCTGCGTCGACATGCCCCAGGGCTACAAGTCGTCGATCCCTCCGATCGTGGCCGCGACGTCCGACCTCGCGGTGGTGCGGTTCCACGGCCACAGCGACAAGTGGACCAGCAAGGACATCCACGAGAAGTTCGGCTACCTGTACTCGGAGAAGGAACTCGCCGAGTGGGTGCCGAAGCTGAAGGGGCTGGCCGCCGAGACCGATCGGACCCACGTGCTGACCAACAACTGTTATTCGGACTATGCCCAGCGCAACGCGGCGACGTTGATCGAGCTGCTCGGCGAGGACTAGATCTCGTCCCAGGGCACGGTGGCCCAGGCGTCGTTCAGGACCTCGGCGAGCCGCGTACCCTCGGCGAACTTCACGTCGTCGATGCTGCCGATGGGCTGTGCCGGGCAGCGCGAGTTGACCGCCGCCGCGGCCAGCAGATCGGGCAGTTCACCCGCGTCGATGGGGCGCTGCGCCCACGGAGCCCCGATCATGGTCATGGCGACCTGCAGCAGCACCATGGTCACGCCCTTGAGCACCGGCGCCTGCGGCCAGACCACCTCCTCGCCGTCCCAGAACGCGACGTTCCACGTCGTACCCTCGCGGACCCGGCCGTCCGGTCCGAGAAAGAGCGCGTCGTCGTAGCCGGCCAGCCGCGCATTCCGCCTCGCGTAGATCAGGCCCATCGTCGCCGCGTGCTTGTGTTCGGGCCAGGCGCGCTCGTACCTGATGGTGCGGACCCGTAGCGGCGGCGCCGGAACGTCGGCGACCGGGTCGCTCACCGCGACCAGCACGTCGGGCGGCGCCTGCTCGTCCTCGCCGAGCACGAACCGGACCCGCACCGATGCGTCCTTCGTGTCGCCCAGCGCGTGCCGGATCAGTTCGCGCAGCCGATGTTCGTCCGCCATGCCCATCCGGCCGGAGAAGAACGCCTCGTTGCCGTCGTCAAGCCGGGCCATGTGCAGCGCCAGGCCCCGTACCTTGCCGTCGCGCACCTGCATCGTCGTGAAATGCCCGTAGTTCGTGGTGGCCAGGCGGTGGGTCTCGGCGCGGTCGGGCGCCCGCCCGTTCAGCTCGAGGTTCGGCACCGCCTAAGGCTACGGGGTGCGCGTGACGTCCCATCCCCGTCGGCGCGCCAATGCCGCCATCGCGGCGGCGTCGATCACCGCGGCGCCGCCGTGGTCGTTGTTGAAGAAGACATACACGGGTACGCCGGCCAGGTCCCGGCCGATCCGGTCCAGCCAGCTGGACAGCGCCGTACGGCCGTACCGCGGCCGCGGACGCGCCCGGCCCTCGTGCATGCGGAGGTAACCGAAGTCGGCCGTGCGCCACAGCGGTGTCTGCGGCCGTCCGCCGCGGTCGGCCCAGCACAACGCGGCCCCGTGCCGCTTGAGCAGGTCGCGGATTTCGCCGGTGAACCAGGTCTCGTGGCGCGGCTCCACCGCCACCCGGACCGACTTGGGAAACTGGGACAGCGTCTCGTCGAGCGCGACCACATCGGCGCGCAGGTTCGGCGGCAGTTGCAGCAGCACCGGACCGAGCTTGTCGCCCAACGCCTCCGCGCGCCCCAGGAACCGGGCCACCGGCTCGGCCGGATCCTTGAGCCGCCGCACGTGCGTCAGGTAGCGGCTCATCTTCACCGCGAACACGAAATCGTCGGGGGTGCGATCGCGCCACTGCCGGAACGTGTCGCGCTCGGGCAGCCGGTAGAACGCGTTGTTGATCTCCACCACCGCGAACCGCGACGCGTAGTGCTCCAGCCAGAGCCGCTGCGGCAGGCCGGCCGGGTACAGACCGGGACGCCAGTCCTTGTACTGCCAGCCCGACGTTCCGATGAGTAGCACGGTGGGGTGATTACCCGAAGAGGGCGATGCATATGCGGTGATCCGAGCAGCGGTCGGGCGCAGCAGGGTTGCGGTTGGTTAGAGGTGATCGTCGTGGGTATGCCGAGGGCTTCACCAGCCCCACCGCGGATGCCGGGGCACGGACAGCCAAGGAGTTTCCATGCGACTCAGCGATGACGACATCACCGGCGGCGGCACGGGCGGCGAGGGTCCCGCGGACGGCGGGGCGAACCCGGCCGGGCGTGACGGCGGTGCCGATGGCAGCGCGTCGGGTGAGGGTGTCGCCGACGGCGGCGCGAACCCGGCCGGGCGTGACGGTGGTGCCGACGGCAGCGCGTCGGGTGAGGGTGTCGCCGACGGCGGGGCGAACCCGGCCGGGCGTGACGGCGGTGCCGACGGCAGCGCGTCGGGTGAGGGTGTCGCCGACGGCGGGGCGAACCCGGCGGGCCGTGACGGCGGTGCCGACGGCAGCGCGTACTGAGTACTGCCCGTGACCGCGACCGATGGCACGCCGGGCGGTCCGCACCGCACGGCGCTGTCCCGTTGCATCGGCGTCGAGCCCGCCAAGTTCGCGGCGGCCTATTGGGGCCGCGGTCCGTTGCTGTCCCGGGCCGGCGAGCGCGCCGGCCCGGCCGGCTTCGCCGACCTGCTCTCCCTCGAAGCGGTCGACGAGCTGCTGAGCCGTCGCGGCCTGCGCACGCCGTTCCTGCGGGTAGCTAAGCAGGGCGAGGTGCTGCCGGCCGGTCGCTACACCGGCAGCGGCGGGGCCGGCGCCGAGGTCGGCGACCAGGTGATCGACGACAAGATCATGCAGCTGTACGCGGACGGCGCGACGCTCGTCCTGCAGGGCCTGCACCGGATCTGGCCGCCACTGATCGACTTCACCCGGCGCCTGGGCGACGAGCTCCGCCAGCCGCTGCAGGTCAACGCGTACCTGACGCCGGCCGGGAACAAAGGGTTCGCCACGCACTACGACACCCACGACGTGTTCGTGTTGCAGGTCGACGGCACCAAGCGCTGGCGCATTCACGCACCCGTCCTTCCCGACCCGCTCGAGCGGCACGCCTGGGGGGAGCGCGCCGAGGCGATCGGCGCCACGGCCGAAGGCCCCGCCGCGCTCGACGTGGTGCTCGGCCCCGGCGACGTGCTCTACCTACCCCGCGGGTGGCTGCACTCGGCCGAGGCCCAGGGCGAACGCTCGCTGCACCTCACCGTCGGGATCCGTGCGCTGACCCGGTACGCGATCGTCGAGGAACTGCTCGCGCTGGCCGCGGACGACGCCCGGCTGCGCGCCACGCTGCCGTTGGGCCTCGACGTCGCGGATGCCGAGGCGATCGAACCGGAGCTCACCGAAACCGTGGAGGCGCTCCGCGACTGGCTGCTGACCGCCGAGCCGGCCGCGGTGGCCGAGCGGCTGCGCGCCCGGTCGTGGCCGTCGGCGCGCCCGGCGCCGCTCAGCCCGGTCGCCCAGCTCGACTTCATCGAGCGGCTCACCCCGCAGAGCAGGATCGCGGTACGCGACGGTCTGCGCTGGCAGCTCGTCGAAGACGGGCCGGAGCATGCGGTGTTGCGGCTCGTGGGGCGGACACTGCGGTTCCCCGCGTACTGCGCGCCGGCCGTGCGGACGGCGCTCGGCGGCGGCGTGTTGCGGGTCGGCGACCTTCCTCTCGACGACGACGCCGACCGGCTCGTCCTGGCCCGGCGGCTGCTCAGGGAGGCCCTGGTCGTGCCGGTGACCGGCTAGGACCGACGCCCCGCGCTGGCCGCCGCCCGGCGCTGGTTACCGGCCAGCGTTGGTCGCCGCGCAGCGCTAGCCGGCGCCCAGCGCCGCCAGCAGCACGCCCGCGGTGATCAGGCCGGAGATCAACACAGTAGCGATCGCGGTGGCGTCCAGGCCGGTGCCGCGGCGGTCCGCGACCCGCTTCGCGCCGACCACGGCCAGCACCGGCCCGAGCAGCAACACGATCAGCGCCAGCACCGGCAGTGCCGTGGCCCAGTCGCCGCCGGCCGCCCGCCCCGCCCAGCGCAGCAGCTGGTGCGCGGCCACGCCGACCGCGCCGCCGATGAACCCGAACGCGACGAACAGGAGCTTGGTTCCGCCGGTCAGCGGCCGCGCCGGCGGAACGTAGGCGACCGTGCTCGCCACCTCCTGCAGATACTCCTCCGCCTCCCGGTCGGGCTGGCGTGGCACGGTAGCCGGCGGCACCGTCCGGCCGAAGCGCTCCGCGACCGGCCCGACCTTGTGCACGAAGTCCGACCACAGTCCGGCAGCGCGCGCGTCGACGGCTTCCCGCTCGCGCTGCGCCGCGCGCACTGCCCGCTCGGCCGCGCGGACATTCTCTTCAGCCGTACGCACCGCGTCGTCGGCGGCCGCGACCCGGCCGTCATGCCAGCGGACCGCCTCTGCCCGGTGCGCGGCGGCCTCGTCGTCCAGGCGGGTCAGGTGGCGCAGGACGTCCCGATAACCCGCATCGGTCGCAGGACCGGTCGTCGGCGGCCCCTCCTGGCCCTCGCTGCGCTCGGTGCAGTCGGTCATGCCAGCCCGGCCGGGCGTGCGCTCCTGGCCCTCGCTACGCTCGGTGCAGTCGGTCATGCTGGGCTGGCCGGGCATGCCCTCCTGGCCCTCTCTGCGCTCGGTGCGGTTGGTCATGCTGGGCTGGCCGGGCATGCCCTCCTGGCCCTCGCTGCGCTCGGTGCAGTCGGTCATGCTGGGCTGGCCGGGCATGCCCTCCTGGCCCTCGCTGCGCTCGGTGCGGTTGGTCATGCTGGGCTGGTCGGGCATGCCCTCCTGGCC
>DASYTU010000010.1:0-27696 GCA_036001925.1 Actinoplanes sp. | reverse complement strand
GGTTGTATGACGAGATCAGCTGGCCGATGCTCCAGCCGGTCATGCCGAACGCCAGCCAGAGTCGCCACGCCCGCTGGCCGCCGGAGTACCGCGGCGCGGTCCACAAGCAGCAGGCGACCGCGGCCAGGGCGCCGAGGAACTGCGCCGCGTCGTCGATCGCCTGGCTCACGATCGGGTCGAACATCCCGGCCTCGCCGGCCCCGATCGCGATGAATACGACGACGAGCGCGCCGGCCGCCGTCGTCGCTGCTGCCTTGGGCATGAATCCTCAGTGACCTGGCGGGATGATCCCGTAGATGAGGGCTGTGGATCCCGCACCCGCCTTGTTGATGTGACCCCCGCACAGGATATGGGCTCCCTTGGTGGGCAGCGCCGCGAGGTTGGCAAGGACTTCCAGGCTGATCCGGTGCCGCTGGTAGACGAGCAGGGAGACCGCGTACGTCTCGTCGGTGCCCAGGTCAGGCCCGAACGTGTCGATGCCCGTACCGCCGCGGTAGCCGAGCCGACCGGTGTCGATGAGCCACTGCGCCGCGTCGACGCTGAACCCGGGCTGGTGCATGACGCCGTCGGCATCGCGGTTGTACCAGGCGTCCATGCCCCAGCGGTACTCCCAGCCGGTCCACATGATCACCATGGATTCGTCCGGGATGCGCCCGTGACGCCTCTCCCACTCCTGGATGTCCGCGACGGTCAGCGCGTAGTCGCCGCTGTCCCGGCACTTGTGCCGTACGTCGATCTTCACGGCCGGGAGGAACAGATCCTCCAGATCCATGTCGTCGGCGAGCGGCTGACCCGCGTTGAAGTGCCCCGGCGCGCCCCAGTGGGTGCCGGTGTGCTCGCCCTCGCGCACGCACTGCAGGTAATAGCCGTCGTCCTCGAGCGTCGCGATCGTCTCGAGCTCGAACGGCGGGTCCCCCGGAAAGACGTTGGTGGTGGCGGGATCGTTGACGTGCGAAAGGCTGACCAGTCGCAGCCGGTCCAGCGGGTACGGCTTCCCGCCCGCGCTCGCCGCCGGGGCGCCATCGGCCGTGGCGGCGACCACGCCGGCCAACCCGGCCGCGGCCGCGCTCGTCATCGCTAGACGCCGCATGTCTGCATCACGGGAGCCCTTCGGTCGGGATGTCCGATCTTGTGGGAAGCGACGTCCTGCCTATCCTGCCCGTGCGACCGGTGTCAATGCGCCGAACGGCGAGCATCCGTTTCCCGGCCATTTCTCTGGCACGTCATCCGCGCAGCCCGCCGCAGCTAGCCGTTGACACTGTCACGATGACAGTGTCATGATGGCTTTCGTGTGGACGATGGACGAGCTTGTGGAGCGGGTACGGCTGGCGCTGTCCGCGGAATACCCCGGCGCGCCCAACGGCCGGATCCGCGACCTGCCCGACCGGCGCGCCATCCGGTGGTACACCACCACCGGCCTGGTCGACCGGCCCGCCGGGATGCGCGGCCGCACCGCCCTCTACGGGCGCCGGCATCTGCTGCAGCTGGTCGCGCTGAAGCGCCGCCAGGCCGAGGGACGCACGCTCGCCGAGATCCAGGCCGAGCTGACCGGCGCCACGGACGAGGCGCTGGCCGGCGTGGCCCGCGTACCGGAAGGGCTGCTCGTGCCGGACGGTCCGGCGCCTGATCCGCAGGACGGCGCGGTCCGGAACCGGTTCTGGGCGGCAGGTCCCGATCATGCCGCCGCGACATCACAAGACGGCCCGGGCGACGACCCGGCCTCACCGGGTACGCCGCCCGCAGCCTCCCTGCTCGGTGGCGTCGCGCTGCGCGGCGGCGCGATCCTGGTGGTACCGGGTACGCCGACCGCCGCCGACCGGGCCGCCATCGCCGCCGCCGCCGAACCACTGCTGGACCTGCTCGCTGACCGTGGATTGCTGACCAACGTTGGGAGAACGTCATGACCGTTTCCGTGCAGCCCATGGGCCCGGCGGAGCTCGACCGCATGCGGCCGGAGCCGGACGCCGGCGTCGGCACCCTGCGCACCGACCGCGGGAACCTGCCGCTGGACCGCCTCGACGTACGGACGAAGATCAGCGGCCTGGTGAGCCGGACCGTGGTCGCGACGGAGTTCGTGAACGTCTACGACACCGCGCTCGAGGCGACCTACGTCTTCCCGTTGCCGGACCGGGCCGCGGTGACCGGCATGACGATGACCGCGGACGACCGGACCGTCGAGGCCGAACTGCAGGAGCGGGCGGCGGCGCGGGAGACCTACGACCGGGCGATCGCCGCCGGGCAGCGGGCCTCCATCGCCGAGGAGGAACGGCCCGACGTGTTCACGATGCGGGTCGGCAACATCATGCCGGGCGAGCGGGTCACCGTGGAGCTCCGGCTGGTCGGGCCGCTGCCGTACGAGGACGGCGCGGCCACCTTCCGCTTCCCGCTCGTGGTGGCGCCGAGGTACGTACCCGGGACGCCGCTGGCCGGTCCGCCGGTCGGCAGCGGGCAGGCGCTGGACACCGACGCGGTACCGGACGCTTCGCGGATCACTCCCCCGGTGCTGCTGCCCGGCTTCCCGAACCCGCTGCGGCTGTCCATCGACGTGGACATCGATCCGGCCGGTCTGGAGCTGGGCGCCGTGCGGTCCAGCCTGCACACGGTCACGACCGAGGACGGACACGTGGCGATCGGTCCGGGCGAGCGGGCGGACCGCGACTTCATCCTGCGGCTGGACTACGCGCGAGCGTCCGAGGCGGCCGTCGCGGTACCGGACGAGGACCGCGACCCCGACGAACGCGAGCAGGGCACGTACCAGCTCACCATCATGCCGCCCGCCGGCGCGGGCGCGCCCCGGCCGAAGGACGTGGTGCTGCTGC
The DNA here is from genome assembly GCA_036001925.1 of Actinoplanes sp. GTDB lineage: Bacteria > Actinomycetota > Actinomycetes > Mycobacteriales > Micromonosporaceae > Actinoplanes. The sequence continues at coordinate 24,877 of DASYTU010000010.1, read as the reverse complement.
TGGACCGCTCCGGCAGCATGGGCGGCTGGAAGATGGTCGCCGCCCGGCGCGCCGCGGCGCGCGTGGTGGACACGCTGACCACCGACGACCGGTTCGCGGTGCTGACCTTCGACCACCAGATCGACCTGCCGGAGGATCTCGGCACCGGGCTGGTCGACGCGACGGACCGGCACCGTTTCCGCGCGGTCGAGCATCTGGCCCGCGCCGACGCCCGGGGCGGCACCGAACTGATGGCGCCGCTGCACGAAGGCCTCGCGCTGCTGCGCCGGAGCGAGTCGAGAGACCGCGTACTCGTCCTCGTCACGGACGGTCAGGTGGGCAACGAGGACCAGATCCTGCATGACGTCATGCCGCTGATCGGCTCGACGCGGATCCACACGGTCGGCATCGACCGGGCGGTCAACGCCGGCTTCCTGGGCCGGCTCGCCGCGCTCGGCGCCGGCCGCTGCGAGCTGGTGGAGAGCGAGGACCGCCTGGACGACGCGATGGAGCACATCCACCGGCGGATCGGCGCGCCCGCCGTCACCGACATCGCGATCGCGGCCGACGGGCTGACCCTGCTCGACGACACCCGCAGCCCGGCCCGCCTGCCCGGCATCTACCCGGGCGTACCGCTGGTCGTGACGGGCCGGTACGCCGGTACGCCGACCGGCACGATCACCGTGACCGGGCGTACCCGCGACGACCGGGCGTTCACCGCGACCGCTACCGTGTGGCAACGCGAGGAGCCGGCTGTCACAGCCCAGTGGGCCCGGGCCCGGATCCGCGACCTCGAGGACCGGTACGCCGCGGGCGAGCGCGACCTGGAGTCCCGGATCGTCGCCACGTCGCTGCGGTTCGGCGTCCTGTCCCGGTTCACCGCGTACGTGGCGGTGGACAGCAGGGTGGTGAACGAGAACGGCGATACCCGGCGGGTCACGCAGCCGGTCGAGATGCCGTCCGGCTGGGAGGTGCCACGGGACGTAGCCGGGGCGCCGCCGTTCCTGCTGGCATCGGCCGCCGCGCCCGTCCCGCCCCCGGCGCCCGGGCAGCCGATGCGCCCGTCGTTCGCCCCGGCGCAGGCCGGCCTCCCCCGCGGCTCGGCCCGGGCGGCGAGGACGTTCGCGGCCGTCCCCTCGATGCTCGCCGGCTCGCGTGGCAAGGCAGCGGCGGCGACCCGCACGGGACTGTCCGTCGAGGACATCCGCCAGATCGCCGCTCTGGAGGCGCGACGGCTGCGCGACGGTAGGAACCAGCCGGCGTACGAGCGCCGGGACATGCTCGCCGACCTGGCGTCCCGGCTTCAGGTGCTGCTGGACGGGCTCACCGACCCGGCGTACGCCCCGCTGGTAGCCCTCGTCACTTACCTCGCCAAGGACGACGGCGAGCTGGACGCGCGCTGGGCCGAGGCGACGAGGGTGTTGGAGGCATTCGCGGGGGCGAAGGCCGATCGGCGGTCGGGCGCGGACACGAAGCCGAAACCCGCCACTCCGGAACGCAAGGCCTTCTGGAAACGCTGAGATGACGCGGGCGGTGCTGGAAGGTGCCGCCCGCGCCTTTGGGTACAGGCACGGAGCGCGGCCCGGTGCTGGCACGGACGCGCATACGGATCTCCGGCGGAATCGTCAAGGCATACGACGACGCAGGAGGTTCCGATGGAGTCGACAACTGGCGTGAAGGGCACGGCCGGCTTCCGGCGTGCCGCCCTGGCCGCGGCGATGGTCGTTGCGCCCTGGGGAATCGTACTGGCAAACACCTCCGCGGCCTGGGAGACCCGGCACGGCGGCGACGACGGGACCGGCACCGGCGCCCTGGCGCTGGCGGCGGCCCACCCGGGCGCGGAACGCTTCGGGATGGTCGCAGGCATGCTCGGATGCCTGTTGATGGTGCCGGCCGTCATCGGCGTCATGCAGCTGACCCGGTACCGGGCGGCGAAGCTGGGGTTGATCGGCGGCGTGTGGACGGCGGCCGGCTATGTCAGCTACTTCGGCATGCTCTCGGCGGACCGCATCACGCTGGCCATGGCGGCCCGCGGCGACCATCCGGGCGACTACGCACAAGTGCTCGACGCAAGCCTGAACACCGGCTCCGTGATCTGGTACTACCTCGTGTTCCTCACCGGCAACCTGATCGGGACGCTCCTACTCGGGCTGGCACTGTTCCGCAGCCGATCGGTGCCGGTCTGGGCCGCCGCGGCTGTGATCGGCTGGCCGGTGCTGCACATCGCCGGGATAATCGCCGCGTCCGAGTGGTTCGAGGTGGCCGGTGCGGTGCTACAGGCGGTCGGCTTCGCGGTCGCCGCGCGGTGCCTTATGAGCCGGGCCGACGAAGATACGAGACCGAGCGGTCGCGAGGCCTCGCACGCTCTCACCGGCCCGTAAAGATGGGCAGGCGGCGTCGCGGCTGTGAGTGAGCTGGGATTTCCCGTGCCGGATGGCGGGCGTCGCCCGGCAGCGGTAAGACGGCAGGGTGCGTACGACCCTGCCCCACCTTCGCGCCCTGGACGGCGTGCGCGGCCTCGCGGTGGCGGCGGTCCTCGCCTTTCACGGCGGCCAGCTGCGGGGCGGCTTCCTCGGGGTCGACGCGTTCTTCGTCCTCTCCGGCTTCCTCATCACCGCATTGCTGCTGACGGAGCACGCCGGCACCGGGCGGATCGGGCTGGGCGCCTTCTGGGCGCGCCGCGCCCGCCGCCTGCTGCCGGGATTGTTGGCGATGCTCGCGGTCGTGCTGGTGGTGAGCCGGTGGCTGCTCCCCGCTGACGAGCTGGGCGCCCTGCGCGCCGACGCGCTGGCCGCCACCGGGTACGTCGCCAACTGGCGGCTCATGGACCGCGGCGGCGACTACTTCGCCCAGACCGCGCCGCCCTCGCCGCTGCAACACACCTGGTCGCTGGCGATCGAGGAGCAGTTCTACCTGGTCTGGCCGCTGCTCCTGCTCGCGCTGCTCGCCGCCACCCGCCGGGACGGCCCGCGCGGGCGGCGTACCGTCATCGTCGCCGCCTGCCTGGTCGGCGCGGCCGCCTCGACCATCGCCGGCGCGGCGCTGTCCCGCGGCAGCGGCACGGACCGGCTGTACTACGGCACCGACACCCGCGCCGTGGCGCTGCTCATCGGGTGCGCCCTGGCCGCATCGCTGATCGGCCGCCCGGCCGCCGAGGGCAGGCACCGGCTTCTCGGCGGGCTCGCCCTGCTCGGCGCGGCGGTCACCGCGGGGCTGTGGGTCAGCGCCGACGGCGGCGCGCCCTGGCTCTACCGCGGTGGCCTGCTCGCCGGGGCGCTCGCGGTCGCGGCCGTCATCGCCCACGCGGTCCGCAGCCCGCACTCCCCCACCGCCCGGGTACTCGCCGTCGCGCCGCTGGTGTGGCTCGGCCGCATCTCCTACGGCGTCTACCTGTGGCACTGGCCCCTGTTCCAATGGCTCGACCAGGAACGCGCCGGCATCGGCGGGCTACCACTGCTGGGGCTGCGCTGCGCCGCCACGCTCGCCGTCGCGACGGTGTCGTATGTCGCGATCGAGCGTCCACTGCGGACCGCGCCGTGGCTGCGGCGGCGGCTGCTCACCCCGTCGTCCGCGGCCACAGCCATGGCCGCGACCGCAGCGATCGCCGTCCTGGCCACCGTGCCGCCGGCCGTGCCGCAGGGGCCTGCGGTCAACGTCGACCGGGCGCTGAAAAAAGTGATGGCCGAGCCGCGCCCTACCCCATCCGCCCGCACCGCCGAGCCGGCCCCCATCGACCGGCCCGGACGCAAGCCGGGCAAGCTGCCACGCGTCGACATCTTCGGCGATTCCGTCGCCTGGACGGTGGGCACCTACCTGCCGCCGCAACAGGAGCTGGAGATCACGGTACGGGCGATCCAGGGCTGCGGCATCGCCACCCTGCCCGACATCCGCTACCTCGACGCGCCGCACACCAATTATCCCGGCTGCGAAACCTGGGACGCGCGCTGGCGAAGGTACGTCAGGGCCGACGACCCCGACGTTTCCGTGGTGCTGCTCGACCGGTGGGAGCTGATGGACCGCCGGCTCGGCGGGCGGTACCAGCACGTCGGAGATCCGCAGTTCGACGCGTATCTCGATCAGCAGCTCGACCTCGCGCTTCGTACCGCCGGCTCGCGCGGCGCCCACGTCGTGGTGCTGACCGCTCCGTACACCCATCGCGCCGAGCGGCCCGACGGCGGGCTGTACCCCGAGGACAGCCCGGCCCGCGTCGACGCCTGGAACGCCCTGCTGCGGGCGGCCGCGGCCAAGTACCACGCGACCGTGATCGATCTGAACCGGAAGGCCTGCCCGCACGGCACCTTCACGTGGAGCGTCGACGGGATCCGGATCCGCAGCGACGGCCTGCACTTCACCCCGCGGGGAGTCCGCCAAGTTCTGGCCCCATGGCTGCTGCCGCAGCTGGCGGCCGCTGCGGTCGACGCGTCGGCTTCCTAGCCGGCGGATCCGGCCGCACATCGCTTGCCGTCGCGGGGATCGGGCCACGGAACTGCCGCGCCACCGCCGCGAACCAGCCGAGGTGGAACTCGTCGCCGTCCGCCGCGAACGCCTCGCGCAGCTGATACCAGTGCAGGCCCGGATGCCGGTGGTGCACGTTGTGCAGGTTGAACGCGAGGATGACGTACTCCAGCGCGCGCGGCAGCCGGAGATTCATCGCGTCCAGCGGCCGCTCGAGTCGGGTGCGGTAGTGGTACGCGTTGTCGGCCAGTGACACCAGCAGCGCCCGACCGGCCACCGCGAGGCCGAGCATCCAGACGTGCCGCCCGTACGCGAGGCAAGCGGCCGTGTAGACCGCGACGACCGCGACCGCGTCGACGCGGAAGCGACGCAACGTGTCGCGGCGGGCCACATGCTCGAACAGCAGGCCGGTCACCGAGTCCAGCGAGTCGGTACGCCGGGCCAGCAACTGCCACCCGGACCGCGGCAGCACGGCCAGCAGCATCGAAGCGGCCTCGGCGACGTACAGCCCGCCGAGCAGCCGCGGGTAGTAGGTGCGCGCCGCGGCGAGCCACGTCGTCGCCCCGGGATCGTAGATCTCGGTGCGCTCCCGGCTGGTCCGGCTGTACCGGTGATGGAGCAGGTGACCGGCCTTGAGCAGCGCGAACGGCCCGCCGTAGCCGGTCGCCAGGACGCGGCCCAGCCGGTCGTTCCAGGCCCGGTCGCGCAGCAGGGAGCCGTGGATCGCCTCGTGGATGAGCGACCACAACGGCACGGTGGTGAGCGCCAGCGGCACGAGTAGCCAACCCCAGTGCGGGTCGCGCGGGAGCAGCCACAGCGGCAGGACGGACAGCTGGAAGACCAGCGCGATAAGTGCTGCGCAGACGAGGGTGAGGGAGAGCCCAGGCCGGCTGGGATCCCGCCGATCGACCATGGCTCGCACGCTAGTCAGGCGACGGAAACGCGCAGGTGAGCCCACCCGAAACACCACGTCAACGAATGGCGACGGCACCGCGCCAACCAGAGACGAGGCACCAACCGCTACGTGTGCATTTATCGCCCCACAGCCACAGAAGACCACGCAACCCGGAGCTACGCGGGCCCGGTGGGGCGCACGGCCCCGGCAGGCCGCGGCCGTCCGCTCACGAGCCGCTAGGCGAGTGGATGGCCGCGGCCGGTCTCCGGCGGGAGCGGCGGTCGCGCCCCCGACGGACCCGGGAACGGAGGCATTTGATCGTGAAAATGGACCGGCCCGGCCGCGTCGGGCGGCCGGGCCGAACCGTCTAGCGCGAGATCATGGCCCGCTGACGAGGTTGGTGACCTGGTGGCCGCTGTTGACGGCGGCGCCCGTGCTGTTGATGACGTGCGAGATCGTGCCGGTGCCGCCCAACGACACCGTCACCATGTCGTGGAATCGCACGCCGGACTTGACGGGAACCTCGAACGCCCGGGCGTTGACGACCGACGGGTTGGTGTTGAAGAAGCAGTAGCTGCCCAGGCCCCACGCCTCGTGCGTGGTCACCGAGTCCGCCACCTTGTACGCCGCCCAGCCCTGGGTCCCGCCGTTCATGTACGCCGCCTGGTTCGGCGGGTCGTACGGCATCTCGTTCTGGTAGAAGTACGTCCGCCCGCCGTCGCCGTTCCAGATGGTCTGGTACTGCTGGTAGTGCTCGACGAACAGGCCGTAGAACGTGACGTTGTCGCCGTTCACGATGAGGCCGTTCGCGGCGGTGTTGCTGGTCCACCCGACGCCGCTGCCGTGGTCGGCGCGCCAGATCCAGCTGTGGTCGCCGATCACGTCGTTGCTGTTGATCCGCAAGGACACCGTGGCCTTGCCGACGCCGGCGCCGCCGACGCGGAAGAACACGTCGGAGAGCGTGGTCGGGTTGGCGGCGTGGCTGGCCGAGGAGCCGGACGGGCCGATCTCCGCGAGCACCTGGCTGTTGGTGCTGCCGGCGTCGAACAGTACGCCGGCGATCTTGAGGCCGTCCACGTCGGCGGTGGTCATCGCGGTGATGCCGCCGTCGGGGATCAGCGTGGCGAGGCCCAGGCCGAGGACGACGGTGTTGGCGCGGGTGACGTTGAGCGTCTGGTTGAGGTGGTACACACCGGGCGTGATCAGCAGGTTCTTGCCCTGGGCGAGGGCCGCGTTCATGCTCGCCGCGGTGTCGCCGGGCCGGACCACGGAGAACGTGCTGATCGGCAGGCTCTCGCCGGCCGGGCTGCCGTTCGCCCAGGTGATGCCGGACGAGTTGGTCCGCAGCGCGGGGACGAACACCTGGTAGTTACCGTTCGTGTCGACGTACAGGAACGGCTTCTCCCGGACCACCGGCGTCGAGCCGACCGTGGTGTACGGCGGCGACGGGAAGCTGTTGGCCGGGGCGCCCTGGTCGCCGACGAAGACCATGTTCCAGTTCGAGCCGCTCCAGCTGCCCATCTGCGAGTTGCGGGTGAGGAACTGCTGCTGGGAGCCGGACCGGATCTGCCCGTCGACCTTGGTGTCGGAGATGAAGCCACCGCTGGACCAGCCGCCGTCGTCGAGCTGCAGGTTGCCGCGCACGTGCATGCGCCGGTACGGCGCGGCCTGCGACACGGCCCAGCGATCCGAGCCGCCGTTCGGGGTGACCGAGAGGTTCTCCGCCGAGCGCCAGAAGTTCTGCGTGGCGTTGCCCTGGAACCAGTCCGCCTCGGCATGCACGGCGCCGTTGATGGTCACCGCGTCCGGCGTGAGGCCAAGCCCGGCGACCTGGGTGTAGAAGCCGACGTTGGCGTCGACGTTGTACGTGCCCGGCTTGAACAGCAGCGCGTACCGCTGGCTGCCGAACTGGTTGGTCTGCTGCTGGTTGAAGACCTGGTTGAGCCGGTTCTGGATGGTCGACGCGGACATCGACGGGTCGAAGATCGACACGTTCGGGCCGAGGTCCGGGTTGCCGGTGCCGGGCGGGACGGTCGGCGGCGTCGTGGGGGCCGTGCCGCCGGGCAGCGTCCATTGCTGGTTGGCGCCGCCGGTGCAGCTCCAGATCTGCAGCTGGTTGCCGTTGGCCGAGCTCCAGTTCGTGGCGTCGAGGCACTTTCCGGAGCCGGTGTTGACCAGAGCGCCGCCGGACACCGTCCACTTCTGGGCGTTCGTGCCGTTGCAGTCGTACAGCTGGATCTTGGTGCCGTTGGCGGTGCCGGCGGGAATGACGTCCATGCACTTGCCGAGTGCCTGGATCGAGTTGTCCGAGTTGCCGACCGTCCAGTTCTGCGCGTTCGTGCCGTTGCAGTCGTAGAGCTGGACGGGCGTGCCGTTCGCGGAATTGGCGCCCGCGACATCGACGCACTTGCCGCCCAGGCCGGTGATCGGCCCGGCGGTCGCGGCCATGGCGTTCGTGATGCCGAGGATGCCGAGCGCGCCGACGACCAGGGCGGAGATGGTGAGGGCCAGCACGCGGGGACGTAGCCGGCGGCGTTTCGTCTCGGGCGGTGTCATGGTGGATCTTTCTGTGGGGAATGGGCGTATCGGGGAACGGTCAGGCGGGGTTGTTCGCGTGGGTCAGGGTCTCCCATGCGACGAACAGGTTGTTCGTGCCCTGGGGGCGGTGCGACTCGGTGTACTGCTGGCTGTTCGCCATCGCGATGCCCATGCGGTTGTGCAGGGCGTTGAAGGCCACCTCGGTGATCGGGCCGAGGCCCTTGTTGACCTTGCCGCCGCAGATGTTCGACGGCACGGGGGTACCGTTCTCGAACTTGGTGTAGAAGCCCAGCGCGTGGCGCATCCGCTCGGACAGCTCGGGCCACATGTCGGCGCCCTGGATGCGGGTGGTCTCGGCGACGTGCGAGATGGCCGAGATGCCGTACCCGGTGTGCACGAAGTCCCGGCAGGTCTCCTGGGCCAGCCCGTCGACGAATGTGCTCTGGCCCTGCCAGTACTTGATCAGCTCGCTGCGGGTGTCGATGCCGCCGACCGGCGGGTACTTGGGCTGCGAACCGTCCGCGGTGATGTAGATGTACGCCTGCGCACGGGCCCGGAACCGGGTGATCGCCCGGTCGTAGCTGGCCCGGTCGTCGAGGAAGACGGCGATGCCGACCGCGGCCTCCATCATGCTCAGCTCCCAGTTGCCGTTGCTGGCGCTGCCGACGATGACGGTGGGCAGGTAGACGGTGCGCAACATGGTGGCGAACCGGGCCTGGTTCGGCCAGCTGGAGTACGTGTATTTGATGATCTCCGCGGCTCGCGGCCAGACCGAGCCGGCCCAACCGGTCTGCAGCGGCGCGTTGCTGTTGGTGTGCGCCTTGATGGTGGCCGACCACGCGTCCATCAGCGCGATCGACTTCTGCGCGTACGCGGTGTTGCCGGTGATGTACCAGACCAGCGCGTCGGTGTACGCGGCGATGGCGTCCTCGCGCTCGTCGGTGCAGCCGTAGTTCGGGTTCGAGTAGGGCCCGCATTCGACGGTCGCGCGCGGCTTGGGGGTACGCGACAGCGAGGCGTACCTGCTGCCGATCATCTGGTTGTAGGCGTTCTGCCAGGGCTGGGCCTTCGCGGCGACCTTGCTCTTCACGAAGTCGAGCTGGGCGCGGCTGTCCAGCACGCCGGGGTGGACGAAGGCGGCCTTGGGCGTGGTGTCGGCGTTGGCGACGAAACGGACCCCGGCCGTGGCCAGCACGGCCGCGGCCACGGTCACCGCGGCGAGCAGTGCGCGTTTGCGCATGGGGATACTCCGTGGGGGAATTGGAAGGGCGCTTAACAGTGCCCCACCCAAGCGCCCCGGACGGAGCCGGGTCAAGCGGACATCGACGGACTTAAGATTCCGATAAGAGTTCCGGAACGAGAGAGCGCTTTCCCACGCACCACAACCTCAAGGAGCAGGATTTCGGCACGGTAGGAGAAAGCGCTCTCCGACACCTACGAAGCGACCATGACCTCGCGGACCTCGATCGGTTGCTGCAGCGGCACCGCGGCGGGCCCCGGCGCGGCGGACGTCTTGGCGGCGATCTCGAGCGCTCGCGCCTCCGACTCCACGTCGACGATCCGGTAGCCCGCCAGCAGCGGGGACGACTCCGGGAACGGCCCGGTCCGGATGATCGGCGCGGCGGTGCCGTCGGACGTCACGCGCTTGGCCTGCTCGGGCCCGGCCACGCCTTGCGCGTCCACCAGTTCGCCGGACGCGGTGAGTTCGGCGTTCAGGCTCTGCTGGAAGTCGATGTGGGCGCGGATGTCGGCGGGATCCCAGGTGCCCATGGGCTCGGTGCAGACGCCGCCCTCGTAGTTCTGGATCAGCAGGTACTTGGTCATGAATTACTCCCTGGCACGAGACGGTACGTTCATCCGATGGTCGGAGCGGTGTCGCCTTTCTCGACGCGACGCGCGAAGGAAATCCGGGCAGGGCAGCATAGGGGTCATGACCTCGATCGAGTCGACACTGCAGGGCCCGCTGACCGACGACGAGCTGGCGCGGCTGAACGCGTACTGGCGCGCGGCGAACTACCTGACCGTCGGGCAGATCTACCTCATGAGCAACCCGCTGCTGCGCGAGCCACTACGCCCCGAGCACATCAAGCCGCGGCTGCTCGGGCACTGGGGCACCAGCCCCGGCCTCAACATGATCTACGCTCACGCCAACCGGCAGATCGTCAACCGCGACCTCGACGCCGTCTACGTCATCGGCCCCGGCCACGGCGGGCCGGCCATCGTGGCAAACACCTGGCTCGAGGGCACCTACAGCGAGCTCTACCCCTCGGTCAGCCAAGACGAAGCCGGCATGCAACGCCTGTTCCGCCAGTTCTCCTTTCCCGGCGGCATCCCCAGCCACGTCGCACCCGAAGTACCCGGCTCCATCCACGAAGGCGGGGAACTCGGCTACTCGCTCATGCACGCCTACGGCGCGGCCTTCGACAACCCCGACCTGACCGTCTTCTGCGTCATCGGCGACGGCGAAGCGGAAACCGGCCCCCTCGCCACCAGCTGGCTGTCCAACGTCTTCCTCAACCCGGCACGCGACGGCGCCGTGCTGCCCATCCTGCATCTCAACGGCTGGAAGATCGCCAACCCGACCATCGTCGACCGCATCCCGGACGACGACCTGATGTCGCTGTTGAACGGCTGGGGCTACGAGCCGATCGTGGTCGCCGGCGACGAACCGGCACTCGTACACCAGCAGCTCGCGGCCGCGATGGACATGGCGCTGGACACCGTCGCGGCGATCCAGCGGCATGCGCGCAGCACCGGCGACGGCACCCGGCCGCGCTGGCCGATGGTCGTCCTGCGCACGCCGAAGGGATGGACCGGACCCAAGACGGTCGGCGGGTTGCCGGTCGAGGGCACGTTCCGCGCGCACCAGGTGCCGCTGTCCGATCCTCGCCGAATCCCCGAACATCTGGCCCAGCTCACCGAGTGGCTGCGGTCGTACAAGCCGGAGGAGCTGTTCGACGCCACCGGCGCGCCGGTCGCGGAGCTGACCAGCCTGCCGCCGCGCGGCACCCGGCGGATGAGCGCCAACCCGCACGCCAACGGCGGCGAACTGCTGCGCGACCTGGTCCTGCCGGACTTCCGCGACTACGCGGTGGACGTGCCGCGGCCGGGCCAGCCGGTGCGCGAGGCCACCCGTGTCCTCGGCGGCTGGCTGCGCGACGTCATCCGCGCGAACCCCGACCGGTTCCGCCTGTTCGGCCCGGACGAGGTCGCCTCCAACCGGCTCGACGCGGCGTTCGAGGTGACCGACCGGGTCTGGACCGCCCGTACCACCGAGCTCGACGATCACCAGTCGCCTACCGGCCGGGTGGTGGAGGTGCTCTCCGAGCACCTCTGCCAGGGCTGGCTCGAGGGCTACCTGCTCACCGGCCGGCACGGCGTGTTCACCAGCTACGAGGCGTTCATCCACGTCGTCGACTCGATGCTCAACCAGCACGCCAAGTGGCTCAAGGTCACCCGGGGCATTCCCTGGCGCCGGCCCATCGCCTCGCTCAACTACCTGCTGTCCAGCCACGTCTGGCGCCAGGACCACAACGGCTTCTCCCACCAGGACCCCGGCTTCATCGACCACGTCGCCAACAAGAAGGCCGAAGTCGTCCGCGTCTACCTGCCACCCGATACCAACACGCTGCTGTCCACCATGGACCACTGCCTGCGCAGCCGGCACTACATCAACGTCGTGATCGCCGGCAAGCAACCGGCACCCAACTGGCTCACCATGCAACAAGCCACGCTGCACTGCCAGCGCGGCCTGGGCATCTGGGACTTCGCCAGCACCGACGCCGGCACCGAACCCGACGTCGTGCTCGCCTGCGCCGGGGACGTCCCCACCATGGAGGCGCTGGCCGCCGCGGACATGCTCAAGCAGCACCTGCCCGACCTCAAGGTCCGGTTCGTCAACGTGGTCGACCTGATGCGGCTGCAGCCGGCCACCGAACACCCGCACGGGCTGCTGGACAACGAATTCGACACCATCTTCACGGTGGACAAGCCGATCATCTTCGCGTACCACGGGTACCCGTTGCTGATCCACCGCCTCACCTACAAGCGCACGAACCACCGCAACATCCACGTCCGCGGCTTCAAGGAGGAAGGCACCACCACCACGCCGTTCGACATGGTGATGCTCAACGACCTGGACCGTTTCCGGCTGGTCATCGACGTCATCGACCGGGTACCCGGCCTCGGCGCCAAAGCCGCCCACCTGCGCCAGCAGATGGTCGACGAACGCCAACAGGCGCGCGAATACACCCGCGCACACGGACAGGACGACCCCAGGATCGCGCAATGGACCTGGCCGTCCCCCGAAGACCCGCAAAACCCATGATTTTGTACGCCCGCCGGCCGCCCGCAACCGCACGGACGGGTCCCGGCGCCGCCCGCAGGGAGCTGCCATGCCGATCGGCCGGTTACACCACGTGATCTTCGACTGCCCGGACCCGCTGGCCCTCGCGACCTTCTACAGCCGGTTGCTGGGTTCGCCGATCACGTACCAGGACGAGGACTTCGTGGTGGTGTCCACCAGCGACCGGGCGTCCGGCCTCGCGTTCCAGCGCTCCCCTGACCAGCGCCCGGCCACGTGGCCCGACCCCGCGGTGCCGCAGCAGATCCACCTGGACGTGATGGTCGAGGACGTCGCGGGTTCCTACGACGCGGTCCTGGCGCTGGGCGCGACCAAGCTCGACGGCGGTGACGTCTTCGCGGACCCGGCCGGCCACCCGTTCTGCCTGATCAAGCGGCCGGGCTGGGCACCGCCCATCACGGGCGAACCACGCGACTAGGCGGAGGCCGCTGGGAAAGTGTCACGCTAATCGTCGTGGACAGCGACCCCGCCACGAGGTGATGCTCGAGCGCCCGGCCGAGGTCAAGGCGGCGCTCGAGACCTGGCTGGCAGCACGTAGTTCGCCGCGGTAAAGCACCGAACGCGTAACGTACGGACGTGGATCTGAACGCCGTCGTGGAGGTGATCAGCCCGGCCGAGGTGGGCCAGTGGCGGCCCGGCGACGCGTGGCTGGGCGGCGGTACCGCGCTGTTCGGCGAGCCACGACCGGACATCAGGCGGCTGCTCGACCTCGCCGCGGCCGGGTGGGCGCCGATCACCGTCCGCGAGGACGGCCTCGAGATCGCCGCGACGTGCACGATCGCGGAGCTCTACGAGTTCTCCGGCGCACCGCGATTCGAGGCGTTCCACGCGATCGCCAAGGGTTGCTGCGCCGCATTCCTCTCCTCGTTCAAGATCTGGAACGTGGCCACCGTCGGCGGCAACATCTGTACCGCGCTACCGGCCGGTCCGATGATCTCCCTCACCGCCGCCCTGGACGGGACCTGCCTGATCCTCGGTCCTGGCGGCTCGTCGCGCACGGTCGGCGTCGCGGACTTCGTGACCGGCGACGGCACCACGGTGCTCAGGGACGGGGAGGTGCTGCGATCGGTGCGTCTGCCGGCGGGGTCGCTGACCGGGCTGGCCGCGTACCGGCAAGGGTCACTGCACCGCCATGGCCGCTCGGCCGTGCTGGTGATCGGCCGGCGCGCGCACGACGGCGGCCTGGTGTTGACGGTCACGGCGGCGACCAAACGGCCGTTCCGGCTGCACTTCGCGTCGCCGCCGGACGCCGAGACGCTGCAGGTAGCGCTCGCGGAACGGATTCCCGAGGACGCGTACGTCGACGACGTGCACGGTCATCCGGCCTGGCGCCGGCACCTGACCCGGATGTACGCGGAAGAGATCCGCCGGGAGCTGGCATGACCGACTGCACCGAGCGCAGCGAGGGCCAGAAGGGCATGCCCGGCCAGCCCAGCATGACCGACTGCACCGAGCGCAGCGAGGGCCAGGAGGGCATGCCCGGCCGGCCCAGCATGAGCGTCAACATCAATGGCGCCGAGCATCCCGAGCCGCCGAGGCCCGGGCAGTGTCTGCGCACCTACCTGCGCGAGCAGGGCTGCTTCGGGGTGAAGAAGGGCTGCGACACCGGCGACTGCGGCGCATGCACGGTGCACGTGGACGGCACGCCCGTGCACTCGTGCGTGTACCCGGCGTTCCGGGCCCGGGGCCGGGCCGTGACCACGATCGAGGGCCTGGCGTCGCCGGACGGCGGCCTACACCCGGTGCAGCAGCACTTCCTCGACGCGCAGGGATTCCAGTGCGGCTTCTGTACGGCCGGCTACATCATGACGACGGCGGCGCTGGCCGACCGGCAGTTGGCGGATCTACCGCGAGCGTTGAAGGGCAACCTGTGCCGGTGCACGGGGTACCGATCCATCGACGACGCTATCCACGGGGTGCGGACCGCCGAGGAACCGGCCCCGGGAACGGCCGTCGGCGCGAGCCTGGCCGCGCCGGCCGGACCGCAGGTCGTGACCGGTACGGCGCGCTACACGTTCGACGTCGAGGTGCCCGGGGTGCTGCATCTCAAGGTGCTGCGATCGCCGCACGCGCATGCCCGGGTCGTCGCGATCGACGCCACCCGGGCGCTGGCGCTCGACGGCGTGCGGGCCGTCCTGACACACCTCGACGCTCCCCGGCGGCATTACTCCACGGCGCAGCACGAGCAGGCGGCCGAGGACCCGGCCGACACCCGGGTGCTCGACGACGTCGTCCGGTTCGTCGGGCAGCGGGTCGCGGCCGTGGTGGCCGACAGCGAGGCGGCCGCGGAGGAGGGCTGCCGCCGGCTCGACGTGTCCTACGAGGTGCTGCCCGCGGTGCTCGATCCGGTCACGGCCATGCAGCCCGGCGCGCCGCTCGTGCACGGCGACAAGGACTCGTCGCACCGGATCGCCCGCGCCGCCGCCAACGTGGTCGGTGAGCTGCACGACGAACTGGGCGACGTGTCGGCCGGGTTCGACGACGCCGACGTGATCTACGAGGGCACGTTCTCCACGCCACGGGTGCAGCACGCGAGCCTGGAGACGCACGGTGCCGTCGGGTGGCTCGACGCGGACGGGCGCCTGGTGGTGCGATCGAGCACGCAGACGCCGTTCCTCACCCGGCGCGCTCTCGCCGGGCTGTTCGACCTCCCTGACGACCGCGTACGGGTGCTGTCCGGGCGAGTCGGCGGCGGCTTCGGCGGCAAGCAGGAGATGCTGGTCGAGGACCTGGTCGCGCTGGCGGTACTGCGCCTGGGCACTCCGGTCAAGTGGGAGCACACCCGCGCGGAGGAGTTCGCCTCCGCGACGACCCGGCACGCATTCACGGTCCAGATGAAGGCGGGCGCACGCCGCGACGGGACGCTGACCGCGATGCAGCTGCGCGTCGTCGCCGACACCGGGGCGTACGGCAACCACGGCCCCGCGGTGCTGTACCACGGCTGCCACGAGTCGATCGCCGTCTACCGGTGCGAGAACAAGAAGGTGGACGCGTACGCGGTCTACACGAACACCGTCCCGGCCGGCGCGTTCCGCGGCTACGGCCTCGGTCAGGTGTCCTTCGCGGTCGAGTCCGTGCTCGACGAGCTGGCCCGACGGCTGGGCCTGGACCCGATCACGATGCGGGAGCGCAACATCGTCCGGCCCGGCGAGCCGCTGATGGCGCCCGGCCCCCACGCCGACGATCTGACCATCGCCAGCTACGGCCTGGATCAATGCCTGGCCGTCGTGCGCTCGGTCGCCGGCGTCTCGCCTCCGGCGCCCCCGGGTTGGCTCGCCGGCGAGGGCATGGCGATCGCGATGATCGCGGCCGGGCCGCCCGGCGGGCACCACGCCGACGCCACCGCGACGCTGCTGGCCGACGGCACGTACGAGGTAGCGGTCGGCACGGCCGAGTTCGGCAACGGCAGCACGACCGTGCACGCGCAGATCGCCGCGGACGCGCTGGGCACCACGCCCGACCGGATCGCGATCCGCCAGTCGGACACCGATGCGGTACGGCACGACACCGGGGCGTTCGCGTCGACCGGGGTGGTTGTCGCCGGCAAGGCGGTGCTGCTCGCGGCCCGGGCGCTGCGGGACCGCATCCTCGCGGCCGCCGGAGGCTCGTCCGGCACGCTGACCCCGGACGCCGTCGACTGTGGAGGGCACCGGGTCTCCCTGAAGGAGCTCGCGGCACGCGCCGGCGCCCCGCTGAGCGCGCAGGGCTACTGGGGAGGCAGCCCACGCTCGGTCGCGTTCAACGCCCAGTGGTTCCGCGTCGCGGTCGACCCCGAGACCGGCGAGACGCGGATCCTGCGCAGCGTGCACAGCGCGGACGCCGGCAAGGTCATGAATCCGCTGCAATGCCGCGGCCAGATCGAGGGCGGCGTGGCGCAGGCGCTCGGCGCGACGCTGGCCGAGCACGTCGACATCGGCGCGTCCGGCCAGGTCACCACGGCCGGCTTCCGGCAGTACCACCTGCCCACGTTCGCGGACGTGCCGCGTACTGAGGTGCACTTCGCCGAGACGGATGACGCGATCGGGCCGCTGGGCGCGAAGTCGATGAGCGAGAGCCCGTTCAACCCGGTCGCCCCGGCAATGGCCAACGCGCTTCGTGACGCAACCGGGGTCCGGTTCACCGAGCTGCCGTTTACCGCGGACCGGATCTGGCAGGGCCTCACGTCGCATCGGCAACCGACCAAGCCCGTTGACACCTAGGATTCCTATGCCTAGTTTCCTAGGCATGGATCTACGGGGACACCTCGACCTGCTGCTGCTGGCCACGCTGCAGCACACCGGACCGGTGCACGGCTACGCACTCATCACCGCGCTCCGGGAGCGCTCGAACGGCGCCTTCGACCTGCCCGAGGGCACCGTATATCCCGCGCTGCACCGGCTCGAGCGCGACGGCGCGGTGGCGAGCAGCTGGGACACGTCGGCGGCGCGCAAGCGCCGTGTCTACACGCTCACCGCGTACGGCGAGGCCGCGCTCGGGGCCAAGAGGACGCACTGGGAGGCGTTCGTCGAGGGCGTCCAGTCCGTCATCGGCCAGGCGGCGAAGACCCGGGTGGTGCTGTCATGAGTCACGACGGCGGGCCGGTGGACCGGTACCTGGACGATCTCTTCGACCGGCTCGCCGGCACCGGCACCGCCGGCCGTCGCACCATTGCCGAGGTCGAAGATCACCTTCGCGCGGCGGCCGACGACGGCGAGGCGCTCGGGCTGGACCGGATGGAGGCCGAACGGCGCGCCGTGGTGACGTTCGGACCCGCGGACCTGATGGCGTCGCAGGTCCGCGCCGTGCATCGGAATACCGCCTGGCTCCGTCCCGCGGTCACCGGCGCCTGGCTCGCGGGCGGCCTCGGCCTGCTCGCCGTCGGCGCCTCCGGACTGGTCGCCGAGATCCTCGGCCGGCTGTTCGGCGCCGGCTTCGTGGCGGGCGACTCGCCCGGCGTGACCTACACGGCGGCCCGCTGCGCCGAGTACGTCAACCTCTTCCCGGGCGCGGGCGGCTGCGCGCAGGCGGCGGCGATGGACCACTGGGGCGAGGTCGTCCAGTCCCGCGCCGCGGCGGGCGTGTTGGGCCTGCTTGTGCTGGCCGCGCTCGGGTGGGCGCGCCGGAACACCCCGCTGGGGAGCGAGGGATGGCGACCGCCGCGCGGTGCGGTCGCGTTGCCGATGGCCGCACTGT
Organism: Actinoplanes sp.; assembly: GCA_036001925.1. Classification (GTDB taxonomy): domain Bacteria; phylum Actinomycetota; class Actinomycetes; order Mycobacteriales; family Micromonosporaceae; genus Actinoplanes. The sequence continues at coordinate 7,475 of DASYTU010000010.1, read as the reverse complement.
TCGGCGTGGCCGGGGCCGGGCTCACCGGGATCGGCCTCATGCAGGTCGCGTTCGGCGATACCGGCATGGTCGGTGCCAACCTGTCCGCGGGAGGCGTCGCGCTGGTCGCCGCGGCCGCCTGCGCCATCGCGTACGGGCGGCAGCGGTCAGCCCGCCGGTAGCGCGGCGTAGAGGGCGTCCGCGATCGCCTGATGCCCCGCCGCGTTGGGATGGTCGCCGTCGGGCGCCAGCAGGGCGGTCGGGTCCTGATCACGGTCGTCGCCCTTGAACGCTGGGGTCGTGGGCACGTACCGGGCGCCGGACCGGTCGGATGCCTGCCGCAGCGCCTGATTGGCGTAGTGGGTCGCGCTCTCGGCCGACGACAGCCCGTCCGCGCCGTAGGTGGCCAGGCCGGCGGCGCCGTCCTTGACCACGTTCCAGTAGCCGAGGACGAGGACGGTCACCGGCGTGCCGTGGATCTGCGCGACGGTTCCCACGACGGCCGCGACGTTAGACTCGACCCGGGCCGCGGAAGCCTGGTAGGCGTCGTCGTCGCGGTCGTTGTCGAACGCGCCGGCGAGATCGTTCGCGCCGGCCATGATCAGCACGACGGTCGCGCCGCGCAACGCGGCGCGCACGCCCGCGACGCCGACCTGGCCACGCACGTCGGCCGACGTGAAGCCCGGTTGGGCCAGGTTCACCGAGCGTGCGTCCGGCGAGATCCGGCGCGCGTACAGGTCGGGGAAGGGATCGCAGTCGCACGCGGTGCCGGCGGGCACCGAGTCGCCCAGCGTGACCACGACCGGGGCGCCCGGCGGTGCGGGCAGCGCCAGGCCGGACGGTGCCGGCGTGTTTACCGTGCAGCCGGCCAGGCACAGTGCGAGCAGCAGCGCGAGCCGTCTCATCCGGCCGGCCTGGCGAGGTGGTCGGAGAGCCAGTCGAAGGCCGGCGCCTCCATCTCCTGCCAGGCCGCGTCGCTGTGGCCCCCGTGCGCGAGCACCGCGGCGGTCACCGCGAGCGGCGCGCGGGCGAGCCCGGCGAGTCGCAGCGACGCCCGCCGCGTAGGGGTGTCGTCGTCCGCCCAGGCGAGGTACAGCGCGACCGCCGGCTGCGGGAGGTGGCTGAGCCGCCAGGCGTCGTTGTTGGTGGTGTTCTCGCTGCCGTCGCCGACCCTGATGCCGGGCTGGTCGACGCCGGAAAGGCTGGCGGCCGCGGCGTACCGGCCGGGGTGGCGCAGCAGCAGGTTGGTCGCGCAGTAGCCGCCGGCGGAGTAACCGATCAGGCCCCAGCCGGCGCGGTCGGTCCGGACCCGGAGGTGGGCCCCCGCGTACGCGGGCACGTCCTCGGTCAGGAACGTCTCCGCCTGGGGCCCGTTGGCGAGGTTCGTGCACTCGGTGTCGAGCAGCTGCTTGGGCGTCTGGTACGGGAACAGCACGACGGTCGGCGCCATCCGCCCGGCGGCGATCTCCCGGTCCAGGTAGCTCTGCACGTCCAGCCGCCGCAGCCAGGTCCGGGGCGAGCCGGGATAGCCGTGCGCCGCCTCCAGCACGGGGAACCGTTCGCGCGGGTCCCGGTCGTAGCCCCGTGGCAGGTAGACGTACATGGGCAGGGTCAGTCCGCTGGCCTTGCCGGCGACCCGGACGCTGATGACGGTGCCCCCGCCGGCCTTGGCCGCGAGCGGCGCCATCCCGGCGACGGCCGGCGATCGCGGCGCAGACGCTCCGGCCGCCTGCACGCCGGTCAGGGCGTCCCAGCTCGGGTAGGCCTCGATCATCCGGTTCAACTGCAGGCCGGCGGCCATCGCCACACTCAGCACGGACGCGGCGGCGATCCCGGCCCTTGAGAGTGGGCCGACCCGGTCCCACAAGACGGCGAGCAGGACCGCGGTGCCCGCCACGGCCGCGCCACCCAGCACGACGATCCCCGTACCGTCAAGCGTCACGACCGCCTCGGCTTTCCGGCCGCCGCGTACGTGGGCGGCAGCTGCACCGGCGCGGCCAGCGACGGAGGGCACTCCCCGGCCGCCCACTCCATCGCCGTGGTCCATGCCGGCGATCCGCCGCTGGTCAACGCGGCCGTCCCCGGGGGTAACGCCGGCGCCTTGACGCCATGCCGGGGGGCGGGACGGACGACGGCGACCGCGACCTCGCCGCCGGGACGGTCCTGGGGTGGCCGGGCCGTGGCCGAGCCCTCGACCAGGACCAGCGCGCCGAACCTCGACGGCGCGGACCGGATGAGCCGCACGGCGAGTACGGCCTGCCGCGCGGTCGCGACGATCGCCCAGCCATGGGTCGTAGCCCGGACGTCCTCGTCGAGGTTCGCGGGCAGCGTCGCCAACGCCGCGGCGGTCGTTCCGGCCGACGGCGCCACGACGACGCTCACGGTGGCGACGCGCTTCGCCGCACGGATCGCCGCGGCGCGGTCCGGGCCGGCATCGACGAGCGACAACACGACGGGGAACGTCACCGAGCGCCGAGCGAGGTACCCGGCCGGCACGACCACGACCGGCGTGGCGACCAGCCGCCAGGCGGAGACGGAGGCCGGCCGCCAGGGCAGCGCGGCCGCGCCGTGACCGTGCACCAGGGCATCGATGCGGCCCGCACGTCGGGCCGCGGCGACCACCGCCGTGCCGGTGTTGCCCGTGAGCACCTGCCAGGACGGGTAGAACTGCTCCACCCGGTTCACCACCAGGCCTATCGTGAACACCGACAGCGTCTCGGCCAGCAGGATCCCTACCACGCGGCTGACCAGCCGCCACCGCCCGTACCGCGACCAGAGCCACCAGGTCGCGGCGATGGTCAGGGTCGTGACCAGCACGGCCACGACAATCAGCGGTACGCCCGTGAGACTCACGCGGTCACCGTCGCCGTGGCCGGGGTGGCGCTCGCCGGGCCGCGCCGCCCGAAGGTCAGGAACGCCTCGGCGCTGAGCACCGCCACCGCGATGCGGGGCAGGTCGCGCGCGGTCGGGAAGCACAGGTAACGCGGCTGCCACGCCGGTTGGTACTTGGCGTTGGCCCGGTACAGCGACTCGATCTGCCACAGCCGGGACGCGGCCCGCAGCAGGCGGTGCCAGATCCGCAGCACCGGGCCGGCGCCGAGCTCCTCGGCGCGGGCGAAGACCGACCGCAACACCGCGAAGTTGAGCGAGACCCGGCGTACGCCCAGGCCGGGCGCCGCCTCGATGGCACTGACCACCATGAGCTCGGTCAGCCCGTTGTCGGCGGAACGGTCGCCACGCATGAGGTCGAGCGAGAGTCCGTCGGCGCCCCACGGCACGAACTGCAGCAGGCCACGCAGCCGCCCGTCGCGGTCGCGGCAGCGCACCAGCAGGCAGTCGGCGTCGAGCGGGTCGCCGAAGCGGGACAGCGCCATGGAGAACCCGCGTTCGACCGGGCCGTCCCGGAAGATGTCGGCGGCGTGGATCGCCTCGGCGAGCCCGGCCGGCGACAGGTCTCGCTGCCGGACCACCGCGCAGGCGTAACCGGCTCGCCGCATCCGGTTGACGGCCTGCCGCACCCCGCGCATCGCCCGGCCCTCGAGCGAGAACGCCGGGACGTCGATGATGGCCTCGTCGCCCAGCTCGATCACGTCGAGTCCGCTGCGCCGGTACGCCCGCCCGCCCGCGTTCCCGCACGCGAGGACGGCCGGCGTCCAGCCGTGCGCGGTGCAGTCGGCCAACCACGCCTCGATCGCCCCCGGCCACGCCGACCGGTCGCCGACCGGGTCGCCGGAGGCCAGGCTGACGCCGTTGACGACGCGGTACGCGACGGCGGCCTTGCCGGACGGCGCCCAGATCACGGCCTTGTCCCCGCGCAGCGCGAAGTAGCCGAGCGAGTCGGCGCCACCGTACCGGTGCAGCAACTCGCGCAGGCGGTGCTCCTCCTCGGCCGTCCGCTCCGGCCGCCGGGAGCCCGGCCGCAGCAGCAGCACCGCGGCCGCGCCAAGGGCCAGCAGCCCGGACGCGCCGGTGGTGTAGCTCACCGCCGCGGCGCCGATCGGGTACTCGAACCGCAGCGGCCCGGACACGCCAATCAGCCCCAGCAGCGCCTCCTCGGCCCATTGCGCGACGCCCGGGCGCCCGACCAGCCGGTTCTCCCGGATCGCGATCTCGATGAATCCGAGCACGAAGCCGGCGGCCGCGAATCCGACCAGTGCGATCAGCGCCCGCCACCGGTTGCGCGGGTCGGCGACGGCGTGGAACTGGCCGCGCACGGCGATCAGCATGGCCAGCAGGGCCGCGGAAACCGCTGCGGCGTCGAAGTCCAGCCCTTTGACCAGATGCAGGGCCACCCCGGCGGCGGCGAGCCCGACCGCCACCTGCCACGCTCGGCGCTTGCCGCGCCGCAGGCCGGCGCCGAGGTAGACGAGCAGCAGCCCCACCACGACCGTCGCGGCCCGTGCCGACAGGACGCCCGCCGCGGGTACGAACTCGATCAGCGCCGCCATCCGGCCGTGCCGGGGCGGCAGGATCGCCGTGATCGCGTCGAACGCGCCGGCCAGCTGGACAAGGCGGGCGACCGCGTTCCGGGACAGCGGCGGATGGGACCGCCAGGGCGCCTCGATGCCGACGTCCTCGTGTTGCCGCATCATGAGGCCATATTCTTTGCATAGGCTTGACGGCGGCGGAAAGCGGGCTGAGATCTCGCTGGAGAAGTTCCCAGGAAAGTCCCGAACCAGCGACGGAAGGTCGCACGGCGACGCAGCAAGCCGCCAGGTCCCCGGAGCCGCGCGTCGCGGAGTCGTACGCCTCGTCGCGCGCGCTGGTCCTCCAGTTCGCCGCCGTACCGACCGCAGAACCTGCGGTTTCCGAGCGACCGGTCATTCCCGCCTGGCGACTCGTTGGTCACCCTACACGCTCCGCGTGAAATTGACGTCGATGGATTCGTTATCGGGGCGCCGAGCCGGCCATTCCGCCGCCGAGCGCGATGGCCACGCTCGGCGGCGTGAAGTCGGGATAGCCCGCGTCGCCCACCGCGGCGCGCAGGGTGCGGCCCACGGCGTCCACCACCCGCGACTCGACCGCACTGCCCACGTGATCGGTGGGATCCGCGGGGTCCGCGGCCGTACCGGCGGCGGCCATCGTGGTGGTGAAGCCGACGAAAGTCTCCGTGGTGTTGTCCTCGGTGCTGCCCGTCTTGCCGGCCACCTGGCGTCCGCCGGTGAACATCGCGGCCACCTGTTGCGCGGTGCCGCCATTGCACTTGCCATACGTGCTCTGCTGGCCGACCGGGCAGCGGGCCGCGTCCGTTGCGGCGTGGGCGACGTCCGGATCGAGGACCCGGCGGCACTGCGGGCCCACCGCGACCGCGTGGCCGTGCGGATCCGTGATCGAGCTCACCGGCAGCGGCTTGCAGTACGTGCCGCCGGACGCGACCGTCGCGTACGCCTCGGCGAGCTCCAGCGGCGTGGTGTCCACCACGCCGAGGATGAACGAGCCCCACGCGTTCGCGCCGGTCTGGGCCATCCTGGCGTCGCTGGGCGCGCTGAAGCTGATGCCGAGCTTCTTCGCCTCGGCGACCGCCGCTCCGGGACCGACCTGCTCCTCGAGATGGACGAAGTAGGTGTTCACCGAGCGGCCGAAGCCGTCCCACATGGTGCGGAAGCCGTCCATCCAGCCGGGGTTGTCGTTTCCCGGGCAGTACCGGCCGCCGCAGGTGCCGGGACCGGTCGCGGGCCATTCGGTGGGCAGCTTCGCCGGCGCGTCGAAGCCGGTGTCCAGTGGCATCCCGGCCCGCAGCGCGGCCAGCATCGTGAACATCTTGAAGGTCGATCCGGCCGGGTAGCCGTGCAGCCTGCCTCCGCCCGTGATGAGCGGGTTCACGGTGGCGCCCGGGCCCGTGCCGTACTGCTGGTTGACCGCGAGCGCCAGCACCTTGCCGGTGCCCGGCTGGACGACCGCGATGGGCAGCACCTTGCGGTTGTGCTCGCTGTAGACGGTCCGGCTCTGCTTCGCGGCCTCCGCCTGGATGGCGGGGTCCAGCGCGGTGACCACCCGGTAGCCGCCGCGGCGCAACGCCAGGTCGCGTTGGTCGGCGTTGGTGCCGAACGCGGGTTGGGCGTCCCACCAGCGTCGCAGGTAGTCGCAGTAGAAGCCCCAGCCGGCACGGCCGCCGGCGGCCTCGATGCAGCCGTTCGGCTGCTGGGCGCTGCGGAACTCGAGCTTCTCGGCGGCGGCCTGGGCCTGCTGCGCGGGCGTGATCAGGCCGCTCTTGACCATCGCCGCCAGGACGTAGAGCTGCCGGGTCCGGGCGGCGCTCCTGCTGCCGGTGAGCGGGTTGTCGCCGTCCGGTGACTGGACGATGCCGGCCAGCAGCGCCGCCTGGGCCAGGTCGAGTTTGGCCGGTGCGACGTCGAAGAAGCTGCGGCTGGCCGCGTCGATGCCGTACGCGCCGTCACCGAAGTAGACGATGTTCAGGTAGTCCTGCAGGATCTGCGGCTTGGTCAGCCGCTGCTCGAGCTCGATGGCGTACTGGGCTTCGCGCAGCTTGCGCGACAGCGTGTCCGCGGTGGCGCCGTTGCGCTGGGCGGCGGTCAGGACCGGATCCTCCTTCAGGACGTTGCGGACGTACTGCATGGTGAGCGTCGACGCACCCTGCTCGGGATGACCGCTGCGGCTGTCGGAGACCAGGGCGCGCAGGACACCCTTGGGGTCCACCCCGCCGTGCTGGAAGAACCGCGTGTCCTCGGCGGCCACGATCGCGTGCTGCATCACCGGCGCGATCTGGGCCAGCGCGACGTCGTGCCGGTCCTCGTCGTAGAACGTGGTGATCAGCGTCTTGCCGTCGGACGCGTAGATCCGGGTGGCCTGGGCGTCCGGCGGAGTCACGAGCTGCGGCGGTAACGCCGTATCGTGATCGTTCGCCCACCGGACTCCTGCGGTCAACATCACCGCGGTCGGCACCGCGGACATCGCCGCAAGCACCGCGACCAGCAGCAACGCGCCGGACAAGCGACCGACTGCAGCCCGCTTGACGGATGGGTTCGAGGGCACCGACAAGTCGGTAGCACCGAGCGCTGAAAGATCCCTGGGTTTTGTTACCTATCCGTAATAAAAGGAGCCCATGTACGTGTGGTGACGGTCACACGCACAGCCAAGCGCCGATGTGTCCACTTCCGACCGATCATTTCGGGCCGTCACAGTATTGACGTCACTCTGTGTTACCAAGATCGGCCCTTGTCGGTTACTGGCTGGTAAGTAGGGCACTTGTCCCCAACGGCCGCGAGCGGCAACATTTCCCGAACGTTACGACGGCGGTATCGACGGGCTCCACTACAGACGGATGGCGTAGGGTCCCCCCGTCAACGCGAGCCCATGGCGGTGTGGCCGCCGCTGTCCCCATTCCGCGAGGAGGATCCGTGAAGGATGCGCAAGGCGATCCGGCGTACGGTCGCACCAACTGGCGCCGTTTCGCCGTAGCGGTGGGCGTACCCACCGTCGCCGCCGCGGGCCTGGTCATCGGCCTGGCCAACGGCGCGTTCGCCGCCAGTCTCACC
>DASYTU010000009.1:0-5041 GCA_036001925.1 Actinoplanes sp. | reverse complement strand
CGACCGGCAGCGGGCGCTGGACGTCATGGAGTCGAGTCCGATCGGCTCGCCGATGCTCAGGGCGCGGGCGTCGATCATCCTCGATCCGCCCGAAGAGGCGTGGTTCAACCTGGGCTTCATGCACAAAGACATCGAGCTTGCACTCGACGCGGCGCGACGGCTCGGGATCCCGCTGCCGACCGCAGAACGCGCCGACGAGGTACTCGAGCGGGCACAAGCGCTGGGCTACGAGCGGCACGACCTCGCCGCGCTGTTCCAGGCGCTCGAGCAGATGGCCGACGGCGATCGTCCCCGCACAGCGCACCCTTGATGGGGAGATGCTCTGGTCCTAGCGCTCACTCTCGACGGCTCAAAGTCAAATCCACCGGCCGCAGCCAGGCGTTCAACGAGCCACTCGATATTGGTATTCGATCATTACGGTGCGGCGTGGTGTCCACCACGGGCCTCGTCGATCTTGACGGTGAACTGCATCGTCGGCGGAACGGGCGTCGCCTTGGTCTGCACGAGGCAGGCCTCTCGACTGCGGCATCCCTCAGCGTCGGCGTCCTATACGGGCTCATGTTGTTCGCCGCAAATCGGCACGATCCCGCGTGGGGCGACAGGGTTGGGACGGGACGTCCCACGCGCGGCTGATGAGCGGACGCTCAACCGGGCCGACCTCGGCTGCGGGCCCTACGTCACGTGCGGCGGACTAACCATCTGCGTGAACCCTGGCGGCGCTACTCCGAAAGCGGGCTATTGCGGATCAACCAGGAACAGGCGGGACGGACCGGTCGGGCCAGGCAGCGATGCACACGCGGTTGCCAGCGCGGTCGGCGAGGATCCAGGCAGCAGGGGCGTCGGCGTGGTCGACGATGCGGCCTCCTGCGGCAAGGGCCGCCGCCAGGCGCGCCTCGACGTGCTCGCGAGCGACGGACACGTCGACGTGCATCGCGTGCCGGAGCGGCTTGGCCGCGTCGAGTTCCTGCATCCAGACCGTCGAGCCGTGGCCGAGCCGATCGATGGCGTTGTCGTCGGCCAGCCCTGTGTACCCGAGAACAGCGCGCCAGAAGCCGACGTCGACCGCGTCGGGCTTCGCAGCGATCGCCAGCTGGACCTCTTGCGCACCTGTGCGGTCGGCGACAGCGCCGTGCGCCCGCGCCACCGCCGAGACTGCCCGCGCAACGTCGATGTGCCGCTCCTCCAGCCGAAACACACCGCGGGTCAACCGCACGCTGAGACGGCCATCGGCGATCGTCAACAGAGTCCCCGAGCCCTCGAGGCCGGGCACCTGCGCGACCGCCTCGGCAAGCTGCGCCGCTTCGCCGAGCGACGGGACGCGGAACACAGCAGTCGCGCCGCCGTGCAACACCACCCAGTCGTCAACGCCCTCCGCAGCGAGGAACTCCCGCCAGCCCTGCTCGCTCATGCTCGCCTCCTTACACAGAAGGTATTGCAGAGCTTCGGAAAGGCCCCGCTGGCTTACGTCTCCTCCAGCGTCGATTTGTGCGAAAGGACGTGAGCGGCGTGACTGCAGGCAGCGACGCGGTGCCTGCCTGCACGGCAGCGGCGGCGTCTCTTCGGGTGTCAGCTCGCGACGGGTTCGGCGGGGGGGAGCAGTGCTGCGTTCTGGCGCTCGAACTGCTTGGCCACGCCCCCGCGCCAGCCCTCGGCCAGGGTCTGTGACAGCACGTCGGGGAAGATGTCCTCGTCTCCGTTCTCGATGCCGTCGAAGATGGCTCGCGCGACGGACTCGGGCGAGGCCTTGGGGATCTCGAGGCCTCGGGTCATCTCGGTATCGACGGGGCCGGTGAGGACGCTGTGCACGCTCACGCCGTGGCGCGCGAGCAGCATCCGCAGCGACTGCGTCAAAGACAACGCAGCCGCCTTCGAGATCGAGTACGCCGGCGCGAACGGTACCGGGGCAAGGGCCGCCAAGGACACATTGTTGACGATCGTTCCCCGGGAACGAGTCAGCGCCGGCAAGAAGGCCTGACTCACCCGGTAGAGGCCGAACAAGTTGACGGCCAGGGCCTGCTCGAGCGCGGCCGGATCGCTCAGGTCATCGAGAGGCTGGACACCGGCGTTGTTGATCAGCAAGGCCAGAGACTCGACACTGGCGGCAGCCGCCTGGACCTGCTTCGTGTCGGACACGTCTACAGTCAGCGGCGTGACCCGCTCATCAGGGTGAGCGACCGGGCGACGAGCAGCGGCATACACCCGCGCCGCGCCGCGCCGCAGAGCCTCCTCGACCAACGCCTGCCCAATGCCGCGACTGGCCCCGGTCACCAGGACCGTCTTGCCTTGGATGGTCATCTCTGTTCTGCCTTTCGGTTCTGCGCCGCCCGTTGCGGCGCCCTACTTATGCAGACCAGGTGGACCCCTAGGAATCGCCGCGGAACGGCTGGCGGCCGAGGAAGGCGACGAGTTCGTCACCGGGGCAGGCCGGGCCGTGCAGCCGAACCGGGTCGGCGAACAGCGCCGGCCGGGTGTCCGCGGGGATGAGCAGCGGGGCGGTGGCCAGCAGGACCGCGGCCAGGGCCGGCGGGACCGGCCGGTTGCGGCCGCACGCGACCGCGATGTCCCAGCCGTGGACGGTGATCTCGATGGCACCGGCGACCGCAACCGTGCTCGCCATGAGCTCACGGTCCCGGATCGCGACCGGCTGGTCGGCCGGCCCGGCCGCCGTTGTGGAGGCGAGCAGCGCGACCAGCTGCCCGCGCAACCGCAGGACCGGGTCGGATCCCCTCGGCGCGACGCGGGTGCCGATGCGACCGGCGCTGATCACCTCGTGCAGCACGTTGACCGAGTCGGTGACGTGGTCCAGCAACATCGCCAGGTCCCAGGCGGGGCAGAGGGTGGGTCGAGACAGCAGCTGCGGCGTGACCATCGCGGTGCTGGCCAGCGCATAGCCGACTGCCGATTCGAGCAGCTCCAGCCCCCTGGTCAGCGGCGCCATGGCGGTTGCCTACGTCCGCGCCGGCCCGGCCGGGTACTCCGGCGGCAGGCCGAACGACGTGAACCGGCCCGGGTCGGTGAAGGCGACGATCCGGGCGATGCCTGTCGCGGTGAGCGTAAGCACCTCTAGCGCGTGCGCCTGGTAAACCCCGTGTTCGTCGCGTTGGTAGACGGCGAACGCCGCCTGCCCGTTCGCGGTCACCGGGACCAGCCGCAGGTCCCCCGGCCCGGTGAGCAGCTGCGACCCGACGAAGCCCGCCACGGCGTCCCGGCCGGCGAACCACGTCAGGAACGGCGGCATCTCCAGGACGGCGTCCGCGCGCAAGAGCTCGGCCAACGCGCGAGTATCGGCGCTCTCGATGGCCACCGCGAACCGTTCCAGCACGGCCCGCTGCTCCGCGTCGTCCGGCTCGGCGAGCTCGTCCTCGGCGGGCATCGCCTGCGCGAGCTGGGCCCGGGCGCGACGGAGGCCGCTGTTGACCGCCGTAGTCGTCGTGCCCAGCAGCTCCGCCACCTCGGCGGCCGGCCACTCCAACACGTCCCGCAGGATCAGCATCGCGCGCTGCCGGGCGGACAGGTACTGCAGCGCCGCGACGAAGGCCAGCCTGACACCCGCCCGCGCGGCCGTGACGGCCGCCGGGTCCTCCCGGTCCTGGGTGACCCGCACGTCGGGGAGCGGCTGCAGCCACGGCACCTCCGACGCTGCCTCCAACGGCGCCTGCGGGTCGTCGGTCGGCCCGCCCAGACCGGACGGCAGCGGCCGGCGGCCGCGCCGCTCGATCGCGGTCAGACACACATTGGTCGCGATCCGATACAGCCAAGTCCGCACCGACGACCGGCCCTCGAACCCCTCGTACGACCGCCACGCCCGCAGGAACGTCTCCTGGACCAGGTCCTCGGCCTCATCCACCGAACCCAGCAGTCGGTAGCAGTGAGCCAGCAACTCACCGCGGAACCGGCTGGTCAGACCGGTGAAGTCCTCGCTGACCGTCATCAGCCGCTCCAACTCGTCCCGCCGACCAGCGACGCGCTGGCCCTCTACCTGTAGACCCGACGACCGACGCAAAATCGCCGCCCACCAACCACGCCCGGCACATTCCATGACCGGCCAGCAGCTCCCCGCAGGCGGAATCCGAGCGGTATCGGGATGCCCGGTGGAAGCCCACAGTGTCCCGAATCGGCAACACGCTACCGAGCGCAGCCCCGACGCCGAATCAGTCGAACAAGCGCCACCGCGGCGCAGGTTCTGGACGAGAGCGTGCCCGGCGGCGAGTACACGCAGCGGTCATGGTCTTGATCCCGATCCCGCATCCGTCAACGCAACTGTGAGTATGGGGGTCGCCCCCTGGGGCGGGAGTCTGACCCTCAACGCAACGGGCGCGACTGCCTTTGGTCTGATCTGTCCACACCAATGCGACCGAGTGCGCGTCGGTGGCGTCGGTCTTGCGGCCGTGTCCGGTGGCGAACACCCGCGCCCTGGCCGACAGCTTCGGCGGGACATCCACGACGTCCTCGCCATCGCGGAGCAGCCGCAGCGCGACGTGCCGGATGAAGCTTCGGCGGCTCGCCGCACGTGGTTCCAAAGTCGATGGTCGCGCCGACGACTATGCCGTACGTGGCCCCCTTCGCGCGGTTGATCGTCTGGGCAGCGGCGCGGCATCGTTCGCCGGTGTTGCGTAAGCCGGTGTCGCACCGGCCATCAGCAGGGCCGGGACGACTAACGAGGTGGCCAGTAGAACGGCGATGAGCCTCTTGGACGCGCGCACGGGCCCTTCCCGCAAAGGAGGCTATGTCAAAGCGGGATGCGCAGCACCGTTCCGCCGCCTGCGCAGGTGCCGCAGTTGGAGACGTAGGCGGCGCCGTTACGCAGCGCAAGACCGCCGGGCGTGATGAGACCGGTTGACATCACCACGTGCTGCGTGCCGTCCGCATCCACCCGGATGAGGGCGCCGGTCGGGTCACCGGACAGCAGTCCGTTCTGGAAGATCTCCAGCACGTACAGCGTCCCCGTTGCGTCGAAGGCGATATCCATGATGTTGGTGAAGCCGCTGGCGAAGACCTCAGGGGCCTGACCCGGCACGATGCGGTAGACGTTTGCTCCGCC
>DASYTU010000008.1:0-2520 GCA_036001925.1 Actinoplanes sp. | reverse complement strand
GCGCCGGTGCCGTGGTGGCGGACGTTGTGGGCTCCCCAGCGGGTGCGGAACTCGGTGCTGCGGGTGGACAACTCGCCGACGAGGTCGTGCAGGTCCTTGTCGCGGGGGTCGCGGCCGGCCTCGGTGCGCAGGATCGCTACGCAGATGTCGGCGGCGGAGTCCCAGTCGGGGTAGAACTGGTGCGCGTTGTCGTCGAGGAACGTGAACCGGGCGAGGTTCGCAGGCCGCGTCGGGTTGGCGTACACCTGGGCGTAGAAGGCCCGGGCGAGCCGGTTGGCGGCGAGCAGGTCCATGCGGCCGTTGCGCACGAACGCGGGGCCTTCGGTGACGGCGTCGAGGGTCCATTGCAGGCTGCGGTGCGGTGTCCACTGCTTCGAGCTGCGGCGCCTGGGCCGCATGAGCGCGCTGCTGCCGTCAGCGGCGCGGGCGAGGTCGTACAGGTGCGCGCGTTCGGCGTCGTCGAGCTGCAGGGCGCGGGCGATCGCGTCGAGGACGCTGGCCGACACCCCGGCCAGGGCGCCGCGTTCGAGCTTCGAGTAGTACTCGATGCTGACGCCGGCCAGCGCGGCGACTTCGGTGCGGCGCAGCCCGGGGACGCGGCGGTTGGTCCCGGCGGGCAGTCCCGCTCGCTCGGGGGTGATCTTGGCGCGCCGCGAGATGAGGAACTCGCGGGCCTCGGTGCGGTTGTCCACGGCTTCGACGGTACGTCGCGCGGCTCGGCGGTGGGGTGCCCTGCCAGTACACCCTTCAGCAGGAACTCCCCACCCCGCCGTGGACAGGGTTTGCTGAATGTCGTCGGCCTCGCTGACCCCCGCTCGCGGCCAAACGTTGACCTGATTACGAGGAGAACCATCATGCGTGGTGCTGTCCTGCACGCCCCCGGCGACGTCCGGGTGGAGGAGCGCGAGGATCCGCGGATCGTCGCGCCGAGCGACGCGATCATCCGGCTGTCCGCGAGCTGCGTGTGCGGCTCGGACCTGTGGCCGTACCGCGGGATTGAGAAGATCGACGGGCCGGCGCCGATGGGGCACGAGTACGTCGGCGTCGTCGAGGAGGTCGGCAGCGACGTCCGGAACGTGCGGCCGGGGCAGTTCGTGGTCGGTTCGTTCTTCGCCTCCGACAACACCTGCGAGATCTGCCGGGCCGGCTACCAGAGCTCATGCATTCACCGTGAAGGCGTCAGCGGCGCCCAGGCGCAGTACCTGCGCGTCCCCCTGGCCGACGGCACCCTGGTCGCCACGCCGGATATCCCGTCGGACGACCTGATCCCCGGCTTGCTCGCCGCCTCCGACGTGCTCGGCACCGGCTGGTTCGCCGCGGTGGCCGCCGAGGCCGGGCCCGGAAAGACCGTCGCCGTCGTCGGCGACGGCGCCGTCGGGCTGCTCGGCGTGTTGGCGGCCAAGCAGCTCGGCGCGGAACGCATCATCGCGATGAGCCGGCACGAGCCGCGCCAGAAACTCGCCCTCGACTACGGGGCCACGGACATCGTCACCGAGCGCGGCGACGAGGGCGTGGCCCGGATCAAGGACCTCACGAACGGGCTCGGCGCGCACTCGGTCATCGAGGCGGTCGGCACCCAGGAGTCGATGGTGCAGGCCATCCGCGCCACCCGGCCCGGCGGGCACGTCGGATACGTCGGCGTCGCCCACGGCGTGCAGCTGCCCGGTATGGAGCTGTTCTTCTCCCACGTGCACCTGCACGGCGGCCCCGCACCCGTGCGCCGCTTCCTGCCCGAGCTGATCGACCTGATCGGGAACCGGGAGATCGACCCTGGCAGGGTGTTTGACCTCAGCCTTCCGCTCGAGCAGGCCGCCGACGGCTACAAGGCCATGGACGCGCGCCGCGCCATCAAGGCCCTGCTGCACCCCTGATCCGTCCCCACGCCGCCCGCCTTCCGCTCTGCGGAGCTGGGGCGGGCGGCGCTCGCACAGGAAAGGACACAGCGTGACCGCCACGCTCACGAACGCCGATCCGGCAGCGGCCCCGGCGACTCGTTACCCCGTGAGGACGCGCGAACAGGCCGTCGGCCGCGCGCTGGCGGTCGTGCTCGGCCTGCTGACGATCTTCGGTCCGATCTCCATGGACCTGTACCTCCCCGTGCTCCCCGCGCTCACCATCGAGCTCGGGTCGGCCACCTCGACCGCGCAGCTGACCGTCACCGCGTGCCTGCTCGGGCTCGCCCTCGGGCAGCTCATCGCCGGACCCCTGTCCGACCGGTTCGGCCGCCGCCGCCCTCTGCTCATCGGCGTCGTCGCGTACATCGCCACCTCGGCGCTGTGCGCGTTCAGCCCCACCGTCGCGACGCTCATCGTCGCCCGGTTCGTCCAGGGCCTCGCCGGAGCCGTGGGCATCGTGATCGCCCAGGCCGCCGGCCGGGACCTCTACTCCGGCGGCAAACTGGTCCGCTACTACGGCCGTCTCACCGTGCTCGGCGGACTCGCGGCCATCGTCGGGCCCGTCATCGGTGGGCAACTCGCCACCGTCACCGACTGGCGGGGCCTGTTCCTGTTCCTCGCCGCG
>DASYTU010000007.1:0-7252 GCA_036001925.1 Actinoplanes sp. | reverse complement strand
TGGGCGGCCGCAGCCGAGCCGGAAATTGCGTCCGGCCGGTGATCGATATGGACGCCAGTGCTGGCCTGGCCCGGATCAGCTCGGCCGGCGGGGGCGTGGCGCGTCGTCGGGCTGTCCGTCGTGACGCCAGCGCCGACGAGCAGCCGGTCGCCCAGTGTCGCCGCATGTCGGTGTGTTGCTGAGCGTCGTGGTGCCCGCTGCGGGTCGAGCACCCGCCGGGGTCGGCGCGCCGTGAGCGAAGCGGAAAGGCGCGCCGTGCCCCGAGTGGGTGCGAGGGGCCCGCTTGCGGGCCGCCTTGGAGCAGTTCAGAAAGTCCTCACGGGGTGATGTTATTGGCTGATCACAACGACCCGAACCCGAACGACCCGAACACGACCCGAACGCATGTCCGACTCCACTTGATGCGTTGCGCAGTGACTTCGCCTGATGGGTGACACGGCGCGTGCCGACCCTGCCCGGGGTCGAGTGGCTGCTGCCGCTGGTCAGCCGGCCCCGGCTGCTGCGCAGCGGCGATGCGCTGGCCCGCCGGCTGGGCCGCGCCGGCCTGCCCTCAGGGCCCGACGTGGAGGAGCCGTGGCGTGGGTACGTCAGCCTGGGCGACGCCGGGTCCCGGCGCGCCTTCCTGGCCACCATCCGCACCCTGGTGGACCCCGGGCCGCCAGACGGTCAGCACGAACCTGGACAACCAGATGGCTGCTGACCCAACGGGTGCACCGCGCCCAGGAACTCCTCGAACCACCGATGCCAACATCGAACTGATCGCCGCCCGGACCGGCATGGGTACCGCCGCCACACTGCGCCGACACTTCAACCGCCTGCTCGGCGTACCCCCCGAGGCCTACCGTCGCACCTTCCGCAATGATCGGCCTTCCGCCCCCGCCCGGCCGGGGTGAGGCGGCCGGCTTCAGGCACGCCGACCGCGCGCCTTTCGGCAGGAGCGGACATCGCTCGGATAGCGGATCGTGCCTCGGGTCCTGATCACGTTCTGGAGTCATCAAACGAATCGTCATGTGGCGACATCTCGTCGCCGAACATGCCGTAGGGCGCACCACCCGAGGTGTAGCCGGCCACGAAGAACGACCTGCCGTCCAGTATGATCCACCACTCGTCGTCGACCTGGTCGTCGCCAGGCTTGCCGCAGCCGCGTGGGGTCGCTGGGGGACGCTGTGCCCACCGCCGCGCTGAGTCGGGCAACGCGAACCCGAGCGCGGTGAGCTCGTCGTAGGCGGTGTACCCGTCGACGCCATACCGCTTGGCGTAGCTCTTCACCGTGACCGCCGCGCCGGAACGGATCCACTCTCGTGCCGAGTCACGGCGTTGCCGCTGGCGCATCCGGTGACGTCGCGGCTGCATCCTCAGATGCTACCGGCGACCGGGTGCCCGCCGCTGCGGCACGGGGCGGTCAGCCCGAGTTGTGTGGGCCGGCGCAGGAGGCGTCACGTACGGCACCACCGTGATGAACAGCAACGCCGCCGAGCGCTCGAAATGCGGCAGAGTCGGACGTTTCAAGAGAGTGTTGCCGATGGCACCACTCGCGGCAGAACCCATTAGAAGAATGCATTGGCGGGTTGACCACCGCTGGTGAGCCCGGCTGTCTTCTCCGCCGGCGCCTTCGGTTATGGGCCCGGGCGGGCCTCGGCGGCCCGGCCAGTTGGCTTTCGTCGTAGCTCCGGTTCAGCTGGTCGTTTCCTGCCAGTCATCCGAAGCATCGCAGGCCGCGTGGGGTCCTCCGCAGACGGGACGGGCTGGACCGTCCGGAGATCCGACGCTGCCCGCGGCTGGCTTGGCCGACCACCGTCTTGCAAAGACCGCGCGCCATGTCGACTGGGTGCCGATCACCGCCCGCCGAGCTGCGGCGGCTCGTCGTGCACCTCCGGCCTTACTGCCGCCCCGGGGCGCCCCCACCCGGCGGTGCCGTGCCCACGCTAGCGAGCGGCGAGCAGGTCCGCCGGGTCCTGGAAGGGCAGGCCGTGCGCCTCGGCCACGGGTCGGGACACCAGGTTGCCGGCGAGCGTGGTCAGCCCCTTTGCGAGGACCGGATCGGTGGCGGCGGCGCCGACGACGCCGTTAGCGGCGACGCGCAGCAGGTAGGGCAGGGTGGCGGAGGTCAGTGCGAGGGTCGAGGTTCGGGCGACCGCGCCGGGGATGTTGGCCACGCAGTAGTGCACCACCCCCTCCTCGACGTAGGTGGGATCGGAGTGCGTGGTTGGACGGCTGGTCTCGAAGCAGCCGCCCTGGTCGATGGCGATGTCGACCACTACGCTGCCCGGCCGCATGCTCGCGATCATCTCGCGGGTCACCAGCTTCGGCGCTTGGGCGCCGGTGACCAGCACCGCGCCGACGACGACGTCGGATTCGGCCACGTACGCCGCGGTGCGCGCCCGGTTCGGCACGACCAGGTCGAGCCGGCCGCCGAACACGTCGGACAGGTAGGCCAGGCGCGCAGGATTGGTGTCGAGCACCCGGACGATGGCCCGCATGCCCAGAGCGATCTTGGCGGCCTCGGTTCCCGCGACGCCGCCGCCGATGATGGTGACCTTCGCGGCGGGCGTGCCCGGCACGCCGCCAAGCAGCAGGCCCGCCCCGCCGGTGGGGCTTTCCAGGCAGCGAGCGGCGGCCTGGATCGACATCCGCCCGGCGACCTCACTCATCGGCGTGAGCAGCGGCAGCTTCCCGTCAGAGGTCTGCACCGTCTCGTAGGCGATCGCGTCGATGCGCCGCTCGAGCAGAAACTCGGTCAGCCGGCGGTCCGCGGCCAGATGCAGGAAGGTGAACAGCTGCTGCCCGGGACGGAACCGGTGGTACTCCTCCGGAATCGGCTCCTTGACCTTGACGATCACGTCCGCGGCGGCGAACACCTCGTCCGCGGTGCCCACGACCTTGGCGCCGGCCGCCGCGAACTGCGCGTCGGTAAAACCGCAGCCGGATCCGGCGCCGGCCTGCACCACCACCTGGTGGCCGGCGTAGACGAGTTCGACGACGCCGTCGGGCTGCACCGACACCCGGCCTTCCTTGTCCTTGATCTCCTTCGGCACACCAACAACCAACGTGGCCATGGCCCGCTCCTCTCTGATCCTGCATGGAGTTCGGCCTGCGGCGTCACCCACCGGTCGGCGGCACGGCACCGAGTCGGCCCCACCGCCGACGCAACGAGCCCGCGGCAGGCGCCGCAACGTCGTGCCGGCTACCCACTGATTCCACCAACCACTCATACCGTCGAACAGCACCCGGTGAGGCGCAAGAGTTACGAACAGGATTCAACGGCCGTGCTGTCGGGCGATGAGATCAGCGCGCAGAGTGAGCAGGTGGGCGTCCCTGCCGGTGGCGCGGTCGCAACGCGATCAAGGGAATATCGGACGGCGCACGGGGAGATGGTGGAACAGTTCGTAGGCTCTAGACGTGTGTCAGTTCCTGATCAGCACCGAGACCCGGATGACCGCGGTCCTGGACGAACTACAACTGACCGGGTTGGTCACCTCGATCACTGGCCTGTCCGCGATCGGCGTGGCGGCCATCCTGGCCGAGACCGGTGACCCGCGCAGGTTTGCGACCGCCTGGCGGTCACGAGCTCCGCGTCGCCGCGGATCTGGATGTAGCGGGCGGTGTTGTCGGGGTCGACGACGAGTAGGCTGACCTTCGGGTTGGCGAGTACGTTGCGACCCTTCTGGCGCTGCAGCGTGGTGTTGATCCGGGCGCACACGCCGTCGACGTCGACCCACACCAGGCTCGACTGGGCCTGGCCATCGCCGCCCATGGTGGTGAGCACTCCGCAGATCGGTCGGGTGAGGAGGTCGAGGTGCGAGGCGGGGATCGGAAGCGTCTCGGGTGCGGCGGGCGTAGTCATGGCCTTGCTTTCCGCCCTGTCGCGTCGAGCGCGACGACGTGGGTCGGCCGGATCCGGCACAGGACCGGGATCTCGGTCTCGGCGAAACGCGCCGGGACGGCATCGCCGACGTAGCGGATCGGCCGGCCGGCGTACTTGGAGGCGAGGTCGTCCAGGTGCTCGGCCGCGCCCGCCTCGGTCATCTCGACGACCGTGCCGCGGACCTCGAGATAGCGCAGGGGCCGGCGCGGGTCGTAGCACAGGAGCGTGACCCGCTCCTTGGCGAAGCCACGCACCGTGTTGACCCGCACGCACTCGCCGTCGAAGTCGCACCACACAACCGAGGTCTGCGGATGACCGTCGGGCATGACCGTGGTGAGGGCGGCGACCGGCGGGCACTCGACCAGGTCGCGGTGCGACGCCGGGATCTCGTCGGACGCGTGATCGCTGAGCAGACCGATGGTTCGCACCGCCCGCACCTCCCTGCGGTAGAAGCCTCGGCGGCCGTCACGCGGGTCAGGCCACCGGCGCGTCGGCGGAGATGAAGGCTCTGAGGGCCTGCATGACCTCGGCAGGCTGCTCGGAGTGCGGATTGTGACCGGCGCGCTCGATGATCTGCAGGCGGGCGTTGCGGATACCGGCCGCCAGCTCAAGCTGACACTCGGGCGGGAACACGAAGTCGTCGCGGCCGGCCACCACCAGGGTCGGCACTGTGATCTGGTCGAGGCGGTCCATGACCGACCAGCCCCTGAGCAGGTGGCGACCGGCGAAGATCATTGCCTCCGGCCGCATCCTCGTGTGCCATCCGCCGTGCATCACATCGCGGACCGTCAGCCGCAGGCTCGGGTGGTGGGAGTACGCGTCCAAGATGCGCAGGGCGATTGGGTAGTACTCCAATGGCGTGAACTCGCCGTTGAACCAGCGCCGGACCAGCTCCGCCTTCTTGGGGCTGTAGGCGCGCTTGGCGAGGAGGTCAGCCGCGTTCTCCCGCGCCCAACGGCTGTCGCCGCCGGTATCGAGCAGCACGAGGTGGGACAGCCTGTCGGGATAGCGCAGCGCGTACTCGAGCGCCACGTGCCCGCCGAACGAGTGGCCGAGCACGGCCCACCGTTTGAATCCCAGCCTCTCGCGCAGCGCGTCGGCGTCCGCCGTGAGGTTCTCCCAGGTCATGGACGACACGGGAACGCCCTCCGACCGTCCATTGCAGCGATGGTCGTAGAAGATCAGGGTGAACTGGTCCGCGCAGCGCCGGAACGACTGCAGCGTCCAGTGATCTAACGAAGGCCCGCCGTGCATGAGCAGCAACGGGTATCCATGTCCGACGACGTCGACGAACAGGGACACATCTCGGATCGACATCGTTGTTCCTGACCTAACCTGGTCAGCACCGAGCGTTGCCATACGTGACCATCTCCCTTCGGATATGACCAGCGGCTTGGGCGACGAGCGCATGCCGTCGTCCCGCTCCACAGCCGAGCCGAGTTCGTGCAGCTCCTCGCGCATGCCCGTGGCTAAAACATCGATATCGGGGTACGCATCGCGATCCGCGACGACGCCGACGTTGAACGTTCCGGCGTACGACAGCGCGCCCACGCCGAGGGGTTCGTTGGCGATGAGGGGCAGCACCGGAAACACCTCGAGCACCCGCGCCCCGGCAACGTAGAGCCGCACCGTAGGACCCGGGATGCTTGCGCTGGTCACGTTCACGCGTTGACGGATGACGGCCTTGAGTAGCAGCCGTCGCGCGATTCTGCCGCGGAACAGCGTCCCCAGGGACGTGCGAGGCCTTGCCTTCCGTTCGGCGGTCGCCGCGGCGATCTGTCGAAGCCGATCGCCGGGATCGGACACTCCGAGTGGGAGCGGGACCGCCATCTGCGCGATCGCGTTGCCCTGCTGCGGGCCGCGCACCCGAGGGCGCAACGAGACGGGGACATAGATCGGCACCGTGGTGCCCTCGACGGGTTCTCCACGGCTATGCAGGAGCGCGCGCAGCCCGCCGGCCGTGACCGCCAGGAGGACGTCGTTCACCGTCGCGTCGTGGATATGAGCGACCTGCTTGACCCGGTCGAGGGTGCTTCGGATCAGTGCGAGGTTGCGGTCGGGACCGACCAGGCGGTCCAGGCTGGTTTCGGGCGCGGGCTCCTCCGCGAGGAGCTCGCGTACCGCCGGCCACGCCGCGAGCAATTGGCGCATGGTGGTCCGGGGCCGGGCAAGCACCGAGACCGCACCGGCCATCGCCCGGACGTGGCGCATGAGGGTGTCTGCGAGGAGCTCCCGTGGCGACGGCAACGGCACGGGCCTCCACGGGGGCGCTGCTGCCGCGGGCGCGTCCGGAGCGGGATCGAGCAACGCGCTGATCGTCGCCATCGCCGCCATGCCGTCCGCGATGCAGTGGTGCAGCCTCACGAACATGGCGATGCGTTCGTTCGGCAGTCCCGGCATGAACCACATCTCCCACAGGGGTCGTGACGGGTCCAGCCGCTGGCGTCGCAGCTGCTCGGTCGCAGCGAGAAGGTCCGCCTCGCCGCTGTCGGCCGGAAGCGGAAGGACTCGAATATGTTCGTTGAGATCGAAGGTCGGGGCGTCGACCCACAGCGGTCCACCGAGCCCTGGACGCGGAACGTGGACGACCTGCCGGAACCGAGGGACGAGATGCAGCCTGGACTCGATCGCGTCGCGCACGGCCTCGATCCGGAAGCGGCCGGTCGGTTCGAGCAGGTGAGTTCCATCGAGGAGGGCGAGGGCACCGATGTCCTGAGGCCAGGTCTCACCGGCCCGCAGCATCAGCTGGTCTAGTGCGGTCAGCCTGTCGATCGAGATGCTCATCGTCCTCACCGTTACCCGGGATCGATCGGCGTGATGATGCCGACCCTGTCCTCCACCGCCGCCGCGGCGTCGATGCACAGGTCCTCGCGGTACCGAGGGCCGATCACCTGGACCGCCTGCGGGAGACCGTTCCCGATGCCCACGGGAAGCGCCACAGCGGGCAGGCCCAGCGCGTTGACGGCCATGGCCATGCGCATGCCGCGGATGGTCTCGGCCACGCGTCCGGTGCCCAGGTCGGCGCCCGCCTCGAAGGGGACGTCGGTGAAGATCGGGGCGACGATCAGCGGATGCGTCTGCTGGAACTCGCCCCACGCCCGCAGCAGGCAGTGCCGAGTCACGAAGGCCTGGGCGGCTGTCACCGCGTCCGGACCGCTGGCGACCTCGAAGAACGACGACATGAACTGCCTGGTATCGGCCGGCAGCATCGGCGAGAACGTCTGCCACACCGCCCGCATGCCGGGGGTGCTGAGCATGACCAGCAGAGCTTTGGCCGCCTCGCCGATCGAGGGCGGCTCGATCTCGTCGACGACATAGCCGGCGTCGGCCAGGGCCCTGGCCGCCTTCCGGACGCCTTCCTGCACCTGTTCCGCCGTGCCCTGGCCG
>DASYTU010000006.1:0-81608 GCA_036001925.1 Actinoplanes sp. | reverse complement strand
CATGTCGCGGGCGTCGCCGGCCGCTCGCCACCTCAACGGGAAGGCTGACCGATGACTCCTCCGCACAACTACCTCGCGGTCATCAAGGTGGTCGGCATCGGCGGCGGCGGCGTCAACGCGGTCAACCGCATGATCGAGGTCGGCCTCAAGGGCGTCGAGTTCATCGCGATCAACACCGATGCCCAGGCGCTGCTGATGAGCGACGCCGACGTCAAGCTCGACGTCGGCCGCGAGCTGACCCGCGGGCTCGGGGCCGGCGCGCAGCCGGACGTCGGCAAGAACGCCGCCGAGGACCACCGGGACGAGATCGAAGAGGTGCTCAAGGGTGCCGACATGGTCTTCGTGACGTGCGGCGAGGGCGGCGGCACGGGCACCGGCGGCGCGCCCGTCGTGGCGAACATCGCCCGCAAGCTGGGCGCGCTGACCATCGGCGTGGTCACCCGGCCGTTCTCGTTCGAGGGCAAGCGCCGCCAGGTGCAGGCCGAGGCCGGCATCGAGGAGCTGCGCAATCAGTGCGACACGCTGATCGTCATCCCGAACGACCGGCTGCTCGCGCTCGGCGACCGCGGCATCAGCATGATGGACGCGTTCCGCCAGGCCGACCAGGTACTGCTCTCCGGTGTCCAGGGCATCACCGACCTGATCACCACGCCGGGCCTGATCAACCTCGACTTCGCCGACGTCAAGAGCGTCATGAGCGGCGCGGGCAGCGCGCTGATGGGCATCGGTAGCGCGCGGGGCGACAACCGCGCGGTGGAAGCGGCCGAGAAGGCGATCTCCAGCCCGCTGCTGGAGCAGAGTATGGACGGCGCGCGCGGCGTACTGCTCTCCATCGCCGGCGGCTCCGACCTGGGCCTGTTCGAGATCAACGACGCGGCGCAGCTGGTCACGGACGCGGCCCACCCGGACGCCAACATCATCTTCGGCGCGGTCATCGACGACGCGCTGGGCGACGAGGTCCGGGTCACGGTCATCGCGGCCGGGTTTGACGGGGGCACGCCGTCGTACCGGCCGGCCGAGGCGACCCGGAAGGTTGGGCCGTCCTCGACGCCCGCAGTCACGACCTCGGCCGTGCCCGCCGCCGCCGCGCCGGCGTCGACCCCGGCGCCGCGGCGGGTGCTCTTCGACGACGTGGACGTGCCGGATTTCCTCAAGAACGGCTCCTGACTTTGTGACCGACACCGGCCGGCGCGCGCAGCTCGCCGCCTCGCTGGATGCGGTGCGGGGGCGGATTGCGCGCGCCTGCGCGGCGGCCGGCCGGGACCCGGGCTCGGTGACGCTGGTGGCGGTGACCAAGACCTACCCGGCCAGCGACGTGGAGCTGCTGGCCGGGCTGGGCGTCACGGACATCGGCGAGAACCGGGACCAGGAGGCCTCCGCCAAGGTCGCCGAGGTGGTGGCGGCCGGGGTGAAGGTGCGCTGGCACTTCGTCGGCAAACTGCAAAGAAACAAGGCAAAATCGGTCGTACGGTACGCCGACGTGGTCGAGTCGGTCGACTCGTTACGCCTCGCCGGTGCCCTGGACGACGCGTCCCGGCAGCACCGGTCCACGCCGCTGGACGTGCTGGTGCAGGTCAGCATCGACGGCGACCCGGCCCGCGGCGGCGCCGTGGCGGATGCGCCGGACCTCGACCGCGATCTGTGGCGGGTGGCCGACGCGGTCGCCGCGTCCGAGGGGCTCCGGCTCCGCGGCGTGATGGCCGTGGCGCCGCTGGACTGGGACCCGGACCGCGCGTTCGCGACGCTCGCCGCGCTCGCCGCGCGGCTCACCGCGGACCATCCCGGCGCCACCGTGGTCTCCGCGGGCATGAGCGGAGACTTGGAACAGGCCGTCCGGCACGGAGCGACACACGTACGGATCGGCACTTCGTTACTCGGGAAGAGAAACCCGCTGCGGTAGCCTTGCGGCGGGCAGCAAACTACACAGGTGTTGTTTACGCGCGACGTGCTCTTCCCGGCCGCCGCGTCTGACGACGCAGCGTCGCAGCAGGCGGGTCCGTACCGGCCTGTGCAAGGGGGGCGCGGCACGCCAAGGGGGTGCGGGCCGCACAGCGGACGGAGGTGGGGGCATGGACTTGCGGTTCAGCGCCAAAAGGGGACGAGGTGGCGGCATGAGCGAGCGCACCGAGCGCAGCGAGGGCCACGAGCGCATGCCAACGCGGCTCAGCATGAGCGAGCGCACCGAGCGCAGCGAGGGCCACGAGCGCATGCCAAAGGGAGGGACGGCATGAGCGCTTTGCGGAAGGCGGGTGTGTGGCTCGGGCTCGTCGAGGAGGACGACGACAGGGCGTACGACGACCGCGGGTACCGCGACGGCGGCTACCGTGATCGCGACCGGGACTCCGGGTACCGCTACGCCGACGAGTTCGCCGACGAGGACGACGACGTGGAGGAGGCGCCGGCGCTGCCACGCGCTCGGGCGTCGGAGCGGTCGCGGCTGTCTTCGTCCCGTGCCGACCATGACCGCGAGGACCCCGACCGGTCGGAGCGGACCGAACGCGGCAGCGTCCGGTCGATCACCCGGCCGGCGTCCACGCCGAGCGACACCTCCGGCTCGCTCAGCTACCAGACCCGCGACAATCTGGCGCTGGCGCCGCAGACGCAGGGACACCAGCGCGCGGTGGAGGAGGAGCAGCGGTACCAGATCACGACCTTGCACCCGACCACATACCGGGAAGCGCGGACCATCGGCGAGCACTTTCGCGACGGCGTACCGGTCATCATCAACCTCACCGAAATGGACGAGGGAGATGCTCGCCGTCTGGTCGACTTCGCTGCCGGGTTAGCGTTTGGCCTTCGGGGTACGATCGAGCGCGTGACCAACCGGGTTTTCCTGCTCTCACCGGCAAATGTCCAGGTCACCGCGGAGGACAAGGCCAAGATCGCTGAGGGCGGCTTCTTCAACCAGAGTTGACCCTAACGAGGGATCCGCCGGACGTGCTGTCGATCTTGTTCCAAGTGCTCTATCTCGTGGTCTATGTCTTCTTTCTGACCTTACTGGCCAGATTCGTCCTAGGCGCGGTGTTGCAGTATGGACGTCGCTGGCAGCCCGGAAGGGGCGCTTCGGCCGCACTGGAGTCGGTGTGGAGCGTCACTGATCCACCCCTCAAGGCGTTGAGGCGTGTGATCCCACCGCTTCGAATTGGTAACGTGAGCTTGGACCTGGCATCCCTGGTCCTGCTGGTTATCCTGTTCGTGCTTTTGAACTTCGTGTTAGCGCGTCTGATCCTGGCCTTCGCCTGATCGGTAGCGCCCCACGCGGCCGCAACTGACCCGAGGAGTTTCGATGCCGCTGACCCCGGCCGACGTGCACAACGTCGCCTTCAAGAAGCCCCCGATCGGCAAGCGGGGGTACGACGAGGAGGAGGTCGACGCCTTCCTGGATGAGGTCGAGCGCGAACTCGCCCGTTTGATCGAGGAGAACAACGAGCTGCGCGCCCAAGTGGAGCGCGGCGGTCGGGGTGGCGCGCCAGCCGTCTCGGGCGCCGACCCGCGGCTGGCGGCTGAGCTCAACGACATGAAGGCTCAGCTCGATCGCGTCCAGCGCGACAAGGCGGCGGCCGAGCAGGCGGCCCGGCAGATGCAAGCCGAGCTCGAGCAGGTCCGCGCCCAGGGCCCAGGTGTCGGCGCCGGTTCCGCCTCTCCTGGCGGCGACGGCGAGCAGCAGGCCCTGCGGGTCCTCATGATGGCCCAGCGCACCGCGGACGACCACGTGTCGGACGCCCGCCGCGAGGCGGACAAGCTGCTCTCCGACGCGCGTTCGAAGGCGGAGGAAGTCACCCGCGAGGCTCGCGCCAAGGCGGACGCCCTCGAGCGGGACGCGCGCCAGCGCTACCAGGAGGCCATGGGCGGCCTGGACGCCAAGCGCTCCGCGTTGCAGAAGCACATCGAGGAGCTCAAGCAGTTCGAGCGCGAGTACCGCACCCGGCTGAAGGCGTACCTGGAGAGCCAGCTGCGCGACCTCGACGGTCGCGGCCAGGGCCTCGAGGCCGAGATGTCGCGCACCGACGCCAGCCGTTCCGTCGGCGGTTCTGGCGGACTTGCCGCGGCGGGCCTGGCCGGCTCGTACGGTGGCGGCCAAACGGGGCGCTGACCGCAAGCGACGCGATTCACCTCGACGAGGATGAGCCATGATCGTTGTTAGTGTGCTGCTCATCCCCGTCGCGGTGGCGTTGCTCGTCCTCGGTCTCGCCGACGGTTCGAGCACACTCCTCATCAGTTCGATCGTCGCCAGCCTGCTGGCCGCGGTCGTGCTGGTCGTCGGCGCGCGCCGGGCCGCACTCATTCGGCGCGCCGCCACGGCCACGCCCGACCAATATGACGCCGACCTCGGCACCGCACGTGGCCCGGGCTACGGCGCCGGTCACAGTTTCGCCGCCCCGGTTGCCGAGCCGGTCGGTGCGGTCGCCGGTACCAGAGCCGGCGCGGCTGCGGGTACCGGAGCCGGCGCCGCCCGAACCTGGTCCGGCCGCGATGCCGGAACCCAGGCCGGGGCCGCCGGTGGGCCAGGACGCCCCGGCGGCCGCCGCCGCGAGCCGGCGCCCGAGCCGTCGTTCGCCGACAACCCGCCGGCCCCCGACGAGGGTCTGGCCAGCCCCACGGACGCCAAGCCGCGCGTGGCCAACCGCGACGACGCCGAGGCGGCGCTGGCCGCGGACGCCGCCTACCGCGAGGGGTCAGACCCGGACACTACCTCCGACCGGCTCGGTGCTACCTACGGCGAGGCGCCTGACAGTACGGCGTCTGATCGGGCGGCGCCTGAGGGGGCGGCCGCTGGCAACGGCGAGGCGTCTGACGGGGTGGCCGCCGGCTACGGCGAGGCGTCTGACGGGGCGGCCGCTGGCAACGGCGAGGCGTCCGAGGGGGCGGCCGCCGGCTACGGCGAGGCGGCCGACGGGGTGGCCGCTGGCTACCGCGAGGCGGCTGAGGGGGCGGCCGCCGGGGTTCAGCCCGGTGCCGACGTGGGCTCGCGGGATGTTCTCCCGCCGGACGCGGGATCGCGCGCAGAGGGCGGTGTCCGACCGGATGTCGGCGGGTCTCCGGATGCCGATCCAGGCGTCGACAGCGCGCAGCGCGACGGCAGCTCCCAGCGTGCCGACGGTTCGCAGCGCGACGACAGTTCCCAGGGTGCCGACGGTGCGCAGCGTGCCGACGTGTCGGAGCATGCCGACAGGTCGCAGCGTGCCGACAGTTCGGGGCGTGACGAGTTGTCCGAGCGTGCTGGCGGCTCGGAGCGTGCTGACAGTTCGCGGCGTGCCGACGTGTCCGAGCGTGCTGGCGGCTCGGAGCGTGCCGACTTGTCGGAGCGTGCCGACAGTGCGCAGCGTGCCGATAGCCCGCACGGCGCCGACGAGCCGCCGTCCTCGGACGGGTCCGGCTTCTCGTACGGAGCGGGCCTGGCGGAGGAGTTCGCCGAACCGGACGTCGACGACCCCGCCGACGAGCCGCTGCCGCAGGCCGTCCGCCCGGCCGATGCGCTCCGGGTGGCACGGATGGACGCCGAGGTCCTCGTGGTCGACGGCCGGCCGCGGTACCACCTGGCCGACTGCCCTCATCTTGTCGGCCGGCTCACCGAGCCGCTGCCCGCAGCCGAGGCGGTCGAGCTGGGCTTCAGCCCGTGCGGCCTGTGCCGCCCGGTGGACCGGCTGGTCGCCCAGGCCGCTCACCACTGAGGCGGCGGCCGCGCGGCGTCGCCTGCCCGGGCCGGAATGGCCCATGGCCAGATCATGGGCTTATCGCATTCCATCACCGGCACTATCACCGGCACCCGGCTCGGTGGGCCGCAGCCGAGTTGATCATGAGGTTATTGCGTCCCGGAACCGGTTCCGGAGCGCAATAACCCCATGATCAACCTCGGCAGGGAGCGGAGCGGGGGCGGAGCGGGGGCGGAGCGGGCGGGGGTCCGGGCCGTAGTGGCAGCTCGGGGCGCTGCGCTGCGGCGTTGATCATCGGCACAATGAGGCATGGCCAAGCGGCGGCGCGCCCCCTACTCCGACGAGGCGGTCGTCTCCGTGGCCGTGCGGGTGCGGCCGGGGGCCGGCGGGACCCGGGTCGGCGGCCGCTACGACGGGCCGCACGGGCCGGCGCTGATCGTCGCGGTCGGCGCCCCGGCCGTCGACGGTAAGGCTACCGAGGCAGTCCGCCGAGCGCTCGCGGATGCGCTCGGCGTGCGGCCCACCGACGTCGTGCTCCGGATAGGCGCCACGAGCCGGGACAAGGTCTTCGCCGTAGCCGGCGGTGGCGAGGTGGCCGACCGGCTCCGCGCCTTGCGCGATGGCGCCGCCCGCGATGGGGCCGCCCGCGATGGTGCCGCCCGCGATGGTGCAGCGCGCGATGGTGGCTCGCGCGATGGTGGCTCGCGCGATGGTGGCCCGCGCGATGGTGGCCCGCGCGACGGCACATGACCGGCTACATGGATGTCGCCCTGCTCGTCGGTGCGGCGGTCCTGCTGGTGGCGGTGGCCGCCGTGCGCCTGTCGACCCGGCTCGGGCTGCCCAGCCTGCTCGTCTACCTGCTCATCGGCATGGTTCTGGGCGAATCTGGGTTCGGCATCCGGTTCGACGACGCGGAGCTTGCCCGTACCCTCGGCTTCTGTGCCTTGATCGTGATCATCGCCGAGGGTGGGCTGACCGCGCGCTGGAGCACGTTGCGGCCGGTTTTGGGGTTATCCGCGACGCTGGCCACGCTCGGGGTCGCGGTGAGCATCGGGGTCGTCGGCCTGGCCGTACACCTGGTCCTGGGTCTTGATTGGCGGTTGGCCCTGCTGTACGGCGCGGTGCTGTCGTCGACGGACGCCGCGGCCGTCTTCGCCACGCTGCGGCGGCTGCGGCTACCGCAGCGCCTCGTCGCCACGCTCGAGGCCGAGTCCGGGATGAACGACGCACCGGTCGTGTTGCTGGTCATGCTGCTGTCGACCTCGGCTCTGCTGGCCCATCCGTGGTGGTACCACGTGCTGCTCCTCGCGTACGAGCTGGCGGCGGGCGCGGCGATCGGGCTGTTCGTCGGCTGGGTCGGCCGGTGGCTGCTGCGGCACGCCGCGCTGCCGTCTGCGGGCCTCTACCCGATCGCGGCGGTCGGGCTGACCGTGCTCGCGTACGCGGGCGGCGCGGTCGCGCGCGCGTCCGGTTTTCTCGCGGTTTACGTCGCCGGGGTGGTGCTCGGCAACGCGCGGCTGCCGCACCGGCGGGCCATTCTCGGTTTCGCCGACGGGCTTGCCTGGGTCGCCCAGATCGGCCTGTTCGTGCTGCTGGGATTGCTGGTGTCGCCGGGTCGGCTGCCCGGCGCGCTGGTGCCCGCGCTGGTCGTCGGAGGCGCGCTGGTCCTGCTGGCCCGCCCGCTGTCCGTGGTCGTCTCGGCGGTCGCGGCCCGTGCCAAGGGCCTCGGCTGGCGCGGCTGCGCGTTCCTGTCCTGGGCCGGGCTGCGCGGCGCAGTGCCGATCGTGCTGGCCACGATCCCGCTCTCTGCCGGGACCCCGGGCGCCGAAGGGTTGTTCGACGCGGTGTTCCTGCTGGTCATCATCTTTACGCTGGTGCAGGCGAGTACGCTCGCGCCGGCCGCTCGGTGGCTGGGGATCAGCGCGCCGGACGAGCCCGCCGAGATCTACGTGGAGACCGCCCCGCTCGAACGGATGCACGCCGACCTGCTGCAGATCGATGTGGCGCCGGGCTCGCGGCTGGCCGGCGTGCACATCGACGAGCTGCGCCTGCCGGTCGGAGCCGTGGTCACGCTCGTCGTTCGCGACGGCGCCGGGTTCGTGCCGGGGCCGGACACCCGACTGCGGACCGGCGACGAACTGCTCATTGTGGCGACCGCCGCGGCCCGGGACGTGGCCGAGCGGCGCATGCGGGCGATCAGCCGGCGGGGGCGGCTGGCCCGCTGGTTCGGCGAGGACGGTGGCGAGAAAAGCGCACGCCGGGCCTGAAACCTGTCATCATGGACCTCCGTCGGCAAATCCGACCGCGTGTCTTGCGCGGTTCGTCCGGGTTGGCGGCAAGGGTTCCGGTGCGGCATGTTGTCGCTGGTCTTCACGTTCCGTATCCTTGCGAGCCTCCGGTGTGCGCGGTGCCTTGTCACCGCGCCATTTGTGCACGTGGGGGACACCACGTGGGAGCGACACGGCACGGTCGGCCCACAGGCCGCGCCGGCCGGGCGCGCGGCGGGGCGCGACCGGCACCGACAGGAGGACAGGTGGGCACGGCCGACCAGGGGCCGAGGCCGCCGATCCTAAGACCGCCGATCGCCGCGACAACGCGGCCGAGGGAGCGACGATGGCCAAGGCAACCGACACCAGGTCCGCCTCGACCGCCAAGGCCGCCACGAAGCGGACCCGTAGTGCGGCGGAGACCGAGAAGATCCGTGTGGCGCTGGTCGAGCGCCGCGACGAGCTGCAGACCGAGTACGACCAGACGCTCAGCGAGATCGCCGAGCTGCGACGCGACCGGCTGACCGACTCCGCGGGCGATGATCAGGCCGACACCGGTACCAAGACGTTTGAGCGCGAGCAGGAGATTTCGCTCGCCAACAATCTGCTCGAGCGGATCAATCAGGTGGAGCGCGCCATCGACCGGCTCGGCGAGGGCAACTACGGTTGGTGCGAGCGGTGCGGCAATCCCATCCCGGTCGAGCGGCTGGCGGCGTTCCCGTCCGCGACCCTCTGTGTGTCCTGCAAGCAGCTGGAGGAACGACGCTGAACGCCGACAAGTCAGCGGGCGGCACGACGACGACCGAGCAGGCCGGCGGCAACCGCCCCGGCTACACGCGTGCCGCCATCGCGGTGCTCGGTGTCACCGCGGTGCTGGCCGTCGTGCTCGACCAGGTGGTGAAGGCGCTCGCCACCCACCACCTCACCGAGGGCGAGCCGGTACGCATCCTGGATGGCCTGATCTATCTGTCGCTGCTGCGTAACGGCGGTGCGGCGTTCAGCTTCGGTCGCGGGTACACCTGGGTCTTCCCGGTGATCACGCTGGCCGTCATCGTCTGGATCGTCTGGATGGGCCGCCGGCTGCGCTCGGTGCCTTGGGCGATCGCGCTCGGGCTGGTGCTGGGCGGAGCGCTCGGAAACCTGACGGACCGGCTGTTCCGGGCTCCCGGGCCGTTCCAGGGCCACGTGGTCGACATGATCAGCCTCTTCACGCCGTACGGGAAGGGGTTTGCGATCTTCAACATCGCGGACAGCTGCCTGACCGTGGGCGTGGCGCTGGCCGTGCTTCTGGAGCTCACCGGCCGGCAGCGGGACGGGACCCGGGCCCGGCGCGCCGAGCTGAACGAGTCCGAACCCAGTGAGCCGGCATGACCGAGCGCAGCGAGGGCCGCGAGGGCATGCTGAGGAAGGCAACGGTCGCGTGAGCGCTCAGCGTTCCCTGCCGGTGCCGGACGGCCTCGACGGCATGCGCCTCGATCAGGCGGTGTCCCGGCTGTTCGGGCTGTCCCGGTCGGCCGCCGCGACACTGGTCGAGGCCGGCGACGCCCTGGTCGACGGCATCCCGCGGCCGAAGTCCGACAAGGTGACCGCCGGGTCGTGGCTCGAGGTCACGCTGCCCGCGCCGGCGACCGCCCCGGCCGTCGTCGCCGAGCCGGTGCACGGGTTGACGGTCGTCTACCGCGACGACGACATCGTGGTGGTGGACAAGCCGGTCGGTGTCGCCGTGCACCCCAGCCCGGGCTGGACCGGCCCGACCGTGGTCGGCGGGCTCGCCGCGATGGGCCAGAACGTCGCGACCAGCGGCGCGGCCGAGCGCCAGGGCGTGGTGCACCGCCTCGATGTCGGTACCAGCGGGCTCATGGTGGTGGCCAAGAGCGAGCTGGCGTACAGCGCGTTGAAGCGGGCGTTCAAGGAGCGCGAGGTCGACAAGCGCTACCACGCCGTGGTGCAGGGCCACCTGGATCCGCTGCGCGGCACCATCGATGCGCCGATCGACCGGCATCCGACCGCCGATTACCGGTACGCGGTGATGTCCGGCGGCAAGCCAAGCGTCACCCACTACGACACGCTCGAGGCGTTCCGGGCGGCGAGCCTGGTCGACGTGAAGCTCGAGACCGGCCGTACGCACCAGATCCGGGTACATGTCGCCGCGCTGCGGCACCCCTGCGTGGGCGATCTCACGTACGGCGCCGACCCCACGCTGGCCGCCCGGCTGCGCTTGAGCCGGCAGTGGCTGCACGCCCGCGAGCTGGGCTTCCTGCACCCCCGCACGCAGGACGAAGTCCGCTTCGTCAGCGACTACCCTGACGATCTGGAGTACGCGCTGGACGTGCTCCGCGAAGCGGGCTGACAGGGGACTCCGCAGATGGGGGCCGGAGCGGGAACGCTGTCGCGCGGCCTTCCGTCGCGCCTCGCGACCGGCCTCGCGTTGGCCTCGGTCGCGACCCTGCTGATCGCGTCGATCTGGACCGCCGACCGTGGCCCCGAGCCGGACTCCGGCGCCGGGCCGGACCTGATCCGGGTCGGTGTCGTCGAGGGTCAATCCGTGCCCGGCTACCTGCGTTCCAGCCAGGGCGAGCTGGCCGCGCTGCTGCGTGGTTCTGCCCCGGCCACTCCGACCTGGGCGTTGGTCAGCCTGAACGCCTATTTCCCGCCGGACCGGCTGATGTCCGTGCTCGGCGGCGTGGCGGTGGCGCAGGTGTACGCCCGCGCGCAGGTGCCGGGCACCATGACCCAGGTGGTGCGCATTCCGGTGTATCGGATGCCGGACGACGTGGTGAACGGGATGCTCAGCGCGGCGGCCGGCCGCGATCGGGAGCGGGCGGACTACCAACATCTCGGCGCGGAGCTTCGCGGCGGCGGCCAAGACGAGATCCGGCTGCGCCGGGCGTACGAGTCTGCCGCGCGGACCGCGGCCGACGAGGCGGCGGCGTACCGGGCGCGGTGCTCGTGCGTGTTCGCGGCCGTGGTGCGCGCCGTACCGATCGCGCTCCAAGGCATCGCCGGCCACGCCGAGGTGCGCGCCGTCGACCCCGCCCCGGAAGTTCGCCGGCTGGACCGCACCGAGTTCCGGCCACCGCTGCCTGAGCTGCGCACGACGGTGCCGGACGAGCCATGGATCGCGACGACACCCTCACCGCCCGCCGCGTCGCGTGTTGCCTCGGGCATGCCTGCGCCGCTACCCTCGTCGACCGGGGCCAATGTGACATCTGCCTCATCCGACAACCCCGGCCCGGGGTCCGTCCCCTCTGCCCCGGCATCGGAGGAACGCGCTGCCGCACCCTCTGCACCAGCCCAGAGCCAGGCCCCTGCGGTTTCGACCGCGGCGGCGGGCGTTTCTGGGCGTTAGATCCCTCGTCGGCAAGCGTCGAGGCAGCCGTCGGCCGATCAATGAGTACCGGCGGATGAGGCTTTGGTAGTGGCCCGACTAGGGTGGCGTCCGTAGCCTGTCTAGGGCAACGACGCCCCGTCCGGAAACACCGAGTAGAAGCGCAGGGAGGACAGCCGTGGATGGGACCGAGACCGGCTGGGGCCGGCCTGCGGAACCAGCCCCGCGTTGGCGGGCGCTACTCGATCGCGCCCGGCACGGCGCCCGGACCGAGGACGAGCCCGCCGAGGACGCGCAACCCGAGGATCCCGCGGCGATCCGGCAGGCCCCGCCGTCCGCCGTGCAGCCGCTGCCCAGCCGGCCGGTGGGCGCGCTCGAGCGCCGGCCGTTCAACCCGTTCGACCAACGGGGCGCCGCCGAGCCCCGGCTGGAACCGCGGCCCGTCAATCCGCTCGACCGGCGGCCGGTGAACCCGTTGGATCGGCGCGCACCGCGGAACGGGTCGACCGAGCCGCGGCCGGCCGAACCCCGGCCCGTGAACCCGCTCGAGGCGCGCCGCCAGTCCCGCATCGGCGAGGGCTTCCTCGGCCGCGCCGAAGCCGAGCCGCACCACAGCTTCTTCAACCCGAACACCCGCGCCGCGCCGCCGCCGATCACCCGGGTCCCTCCGGAGAACGGCTATCCGCCGGCCCGGGCGGCCGCGTCGGTGGGCTCGGCCGCGGTGCTGCCGCCGCCTGCGGCCCCGCCCACTCCCACGTCGCCGGCAGCCGCCCGGATCGAATGGCGCCAGGCAAAGCCGGATGAGGAGCTGGAGCGCGCCATCGCGCTGATGCGGCGCAAGCTCGGCACGCCGCGGGTGATCGCGTTCGCCAACCCGAAGGGTGGCGTGCACAAGACCACCGCGACCGTGCTGGCCGCCGCGACGATCGGCAGCGTGCGCGGCCGGGGCGTGCTGGCCTGGGACGACAACGAGCTGCGTGGCACGCTTGGCCTGCGGGCCGGCAGCGCCCGCCACGCCCGGACGATCCGGCACCTGATCAGCGACCTGCTGCAGATCGAGAACCTGCACGGCGACGAGCTTCTGCGCTCCCTCGACGACTACCTGCGGCATGCGTCGGACGGCTCGTACGACGTGCTCGCCGGGGAGGAGAACCCGCGGTTCGCCCAGCGGCTCGACCAGAGCACGGTGCGCCGCGTGATGGACCTGCTGCGCCGCACCCACGATGTGATCTGTGTGGACACCGGCAACAACGTCGAGAGCGTCAACTGGCAGACCGTGATGAGAGCGGCCGACCAGCTGGTCATCACCACGGTGCCGCGCGAGGACGCCGCGTTCACCGCGGACTGGATGCTCGACCTGCTCAACGACACCGGCATGGAGGACATCGCGGCGAACGCGGTGACGTTGCTCTCCTGCTCGTCGCCGGGCAAGATGCCCCTGCTCGACGACCTGACGAAGCACTTCAAGACCCGGACCCGCGCGGTCGCGGTGGTGCCGTACGACCCGGCGCTCGAGGTCGGCTCGTCCATCGAGTACGCGGACCTGCTGCCGGAGACCCGCCAGGCCTGGCTGCGCGCCGCTTCGACGATGATCGAGCCGTTCGCCGAATAGTCCGGGGTGTCGCCGGTGTTTGTTGTCGGAGGGCCGGACTAGGCTCGCCTCGTCGGTCGCGGGCAACGAACAAGGGGGCTCCGGGTGTCTGACTCGTTCGTGCACCTCCACGTGCACACCGAGTATTCGATGCTCGACGGCGCCGCCCGGCTCAAGGACCTGCTGGCCGAGGCGGGCCGCCTCGGCATGCCGGCCGTGGCGATGACCGACCACGGCAACATGCACGGGGCGTACGACTTCTACAGGCAGGCGACCGCCGCCGGCGTGACTCCGGTGATCGGCGTAGAGGCGTACGTGGCACCCGAGTCGCGGCTGCACAAGGCCCGGGTCAGGTGGGGCCGGCCGGAGCAGAAGAGCGACGACATCTCCGGTAACGGCGCGATCACCCACATGACGATGTGGGCCCGCAACGCGGTGGGGCTCAAGAACCTGTTCTGGCTCAACTCGCGCGCGTCGATGGAGGGCCACTACGTCAAGTGGCCCCGGATGGACCTGGACCTCATCGGCGAGCACGCCGAGGGCATCATGGCCACCACCGGCTGCCCGTCCGGCGCCGTGCAGACCCGGCTGCGGCTGGGCCAGTTCGACGAGGCGCTCAAGACCGCGGCGGCATACCAGGAGGCCTTCGGCAAGGACCACTACTACCTCGAGCTCATGGACCACGGCCTGGAGATCGAGCGCCGCGTCCGCGACGGCCTGCTCGAGATCGGCCAGAAGCTCGGCATCCCACCGCTGGTGACCAACGACTCGCACTACACGTACGAAGCGCAGGCCGAGGCGCACGACGTGCTGCTCTGCGTGCAGACCGGCAGCAACATCGCGGACCCCAACCGCTTCCGGTTCGACGGCGCGGGCTACTTCGTGAAGCCCGCCGACCAGATGCGCGCCGTGGACTCGTCCGACGTGTGGCAACAGGGCTGCCGCAACACGCTGCTGGTGGCCGAGAAGGTCGACACCGGGGGCATGTTCAGCTTCAAGAACCTGATGCCCCGCTTCCCCGTGCCCGCGGGCGAGACCGAGGAGAGCTGGTTCCGCAAGGAGGCTATGGCCGGTCTGCGCCGCCGCTTCCCGGACGGCGTCCCGGAGACGCATGTCAAGCAGGCCGAGTACGAGCTCGGGATCATCATCCAGATGGGCTTCCCGTCGTACTTCCTCGTGGTCGCCGACTTCATCCAGTGGTCCAAGCGGAACGGGATCGCGGTGGGCCCCGGCCGAGGCTCGGCGGCCGGCTCGCTGGTCGCGTACGCGATGGGCATCACCGACCTCGACCCGCTGCAGCACGGCCTGATCTTCGAGCGGTTCCTCAATCCCGAACGCGTCTCGATGCCCGACGTCGATATCGACTTCGACGAGCGCCGGCGCGGCGAGGTGATCCGCTACGTCACCGAGCGGTGGGGCGAGGACAAGGTCGCGCAGATCGCGACGTTCGGCACGATCAAGGCGAAGGCCGCGATCAAGGACTCGGCCCGGGTGCTCGGTTACCCGTACGCGGTCGGCGACCGGATCACCAAGGCGATGCCGCCGGCCGTGATGGGCAAGGACATCCCGCTCTCCGGCATCTTCGACCCCGAGCACAAGCGCTACGGCGAGGCCGGCGAGATCCGGGCGCTGTACGAGCAGGACCCCGACGTCAAGAAGGTCATCGACACCGCGCGCGGCATCGAGGGACTGATCCGGCAGACCGGCGTGCACGCCGCCGGCGTGATCATGAGCGCCGAGCCGATCATCGAGCACATCCCGCTCATGCGCCGCGACGCCGACGGCGTGATCATCACGCAGTTCGACTATCCGACCTGCGAGACGCTCGGCCTGCTGAAGATGGACTTTCTGGGCCTGCGCAATCTGACGATCATCGACGACGCGGTCAAGAACATCGAGCTCAACCACGGCAAGAAGCTCGACCTGCTGACCCTGCCGCTGGACGACAAGCCGACGTACGACCTGCTGACCCGCGGCGACACACTGGGCGTGTTCCAGCTCGACGGCGGCCCGATGCGTTCGCTGCTGCGCCTGATGAAGCCGGACAACTTCGAGGACATCTCCGCCGTGCTGGCGCTGTACCGGCCCGGCCCGATGGGCGCGAATTCGCACACCAACTACGCGCTGCGCAAGAACAAGCAGCAGGAGATCGTGCCGATCCACCCCGAGCTGGAAAAGCCCCTGGAAGAGATCCTCGGCCCGACGTACGGGCTGATCGTCTACCAGGAGCAGGTGCAGCGCGCCGCGCAGATCCTGGCCGGGTACTCGCTCGGCAAGGCCGACCTGCTGCGGCGGGCCATGGGCAAGAAGAAGAAGGAGGTCCTGGACAAGGAGTTCGTGCCGTTCCGCGACGGCATGCGGGCGAACGGCTACTCCGACTCGGCGATCCAGGCGATCTGGGACATCCTGGTCCCGTTCGCCGACTACGCGTTCAACAAGGCACACACCGCCGGGTACGGCCTGGTCTCGTACTGGACCGGCTACCTCAAGGCCAACTACCCGGCCGAGTACATGGCCGGGCTGCTCACCAGCGTCGGCGACGACAAGGACAAGATGGCGATGTACCTGGCCGAGTGCCGGCGCATGGGCATCCACGTCCTTCCGCCCGACGTCAACCAGTCCGCCGGGCCGTTCACGCCGGTCGGTACGGACATCCGGTTCGGTCTCGCCGCGGTGCGTAACGTCGGCCACAACGTCGTCGACGCGATCGTGCGATGCCGGCAGGAAAAGGGCACCTACGCCGACTTCTACGACTTCCTGTCCAAGGTGGACGCGGTCGCCTGCAACAAGAAGACCGTGGAGTCGCTGATCAAGGCCGGCGCATTCGACTCGATGGGGCACACGCGCAAGGGCCTGCTCGCGGTGCACGCCGAGGCAATCGACGCGTACGCCGAGGTCAAGCGCAACGAGGCCGCGGGCCAGTTCGACCTGTTCGGCGCGTTCGGCGATGAGATCGGCGCCGGCTCGGCGACCGTGGCCATGCCGACGATCGGCGAGGGCGAGTGGGACAAGCGCGACAAGCTCGCGTTCGAGCGCGAGATGCTCGGTCTCTACGTCTCCGACCACCCGCTGGCGGGCCTCGAGCAGGTGCTGCACAACGCCGCCGACACCACCATCGCGTCGCTCAATGAGGAGGGCACGGTCGGAGACGGGCAGGTCGTCACGCTCGCCGGCATCCTCACCGGCGTCCAGCGCAGGATCACCAAGCAAGGCCGTGCCTGGGCGTCCGCCACGCTCGAGGACCTCGCCGGCGGCGTCGAGACGCTCTTCTTCCCGAACACCTACGAGGTCATCGGCCAGTACATCGCCGAGGACGCCATCGTCATCGTCAAGGGTCGGGTCGACCGCCGCGACGAGACCCCGCGGATCATGGTGATGGACATGTCGCTGCCCGACTTGTCGCAGTCGGCCGGCGCCAAGCCGATCACGCTGACCATGCCGATCACCCGGTGCACGCCGCCGCTGGTCGATCAGCTCAAGGAGATCCTGGTCAGCCATCCCGGCGACGCCGAGGTGCACGTTCACCTGCAGAACGGCGGCCGGACGACGGTCATGCGCCTGGGCGGCGTGCGGGTCGCGCCCAGTACGGCGCTGCGCGCGGACCTGAAGATGATCCTGGGACCGTCCGCCGTTGGCTGAGCGGCACGAGGGCTACGCGGCACCTCACTCAGGCGAACCTGGCAGGATTGGCGACGTGAATCCCAGTCAGCGGCAGACGCCGTACCCGCCTGCCACCGAGCCGGCGTACGTGCCGCCGCCGCTGTACTCGTCCTCCTCCGGCGACCGGTGGCAGCCGGAGCGTCCGCGGCGCCGGCCATGGCGCCGTACCGTCCTGGTCGCGGTCTCGACCGCCCTGGTCATCGCGGCCGCCGGCGGGCCGCTCGGCCTGCTCTGGCACTGGCTCTCGCCAACCGTGCCGATGATCGACGCCGGAGCGAACGGCATCGTGGTCAACGACCCGTCGCCCGAGGAGTTCATCGCCGCGGAGGGTTGGTTCACGCTGCTCGGCTTCGCTTTCGGGCTGGTCGTGGCGGTCGTCGCGTGGATGGTGCTGCGCCGCGACCGGGGCCCGGCCCTGCTGCTCGGGGTCACCGTCGGGGCGCTACTCGCCGCGCCGGTGGCATGGCAGCTGGGACGCCAGATCGGCCTCAGCGCGTACGAAACGTGGCGCGACACGGCCACCTCGGGAGCCACCTACCACGCACCGCCCGACCTGCACACACACGGCACGCTGCTGGTGCCGGCATTCGCCGCGGCCATCGTGCTGACGCTGCTGGCCGGCTGGTCGAACGACCCGGATCTGGATCAGCCCGGCGCGAAGCCCGGCTACGGCCACGACCTGTCCAGCGATCAGTACCCGGGCGCCCGGCCGCCCGGCGAGACGCCGTTCAGTTCGGACTCGCCGGACGGGCAAGATCCGACAGCGGCACCGGGACCGCCCGGACCCGAGCCAGCAGCACCGCCTCGCGGTTGAGCAGCTTCAGTTCGGTACGCAGCCGCGTGGCCGTGTCGGGCGCGGCCAGCAGCAGCTGCCGCTCGTCCGTGGTGAGCTGCGCGGTCGCGGCGACCAGGTGGGACAGTACGGTCGGGTCGTCGGGCACCTGGTCGAGCACCTCCGAGTCGGGGCGCAGCAACTCCAGGTAGGTCCGGAACGCACCCAACACCCGCGGCGCGAGCAGGTCGGCCGTCTCATCCATGCCCTCGTCGTCGGGCAGCCACTCGACCTCGGCGGTCAGGTAGGGCGCCGCGCCCGCCTCGACGCTCAGCACCTTGAACCGCCGCCGGCCGACCGTCACGATGTCGAACCGCCCGTCCGGGAGCTCGGTGACCTGGCGCAGCTCGGCCGTGCAGCCCACGTCGTAGAGCTGGGGCGCGGTGACCGGCTCCGGTTCGGCCGGTACCTCGGTGCTGCCCTCGGCCGGTTGCTGGACCTCCAGCCCGCGCCGCAAGGTCACCACGCCGAACTCATGCGGCCCGTCGATGGGGCTGGCGACCAGCTCGCGCACGAGCGTGCGGTAGCGCTCTTCGAAGATGTGCAGCGGCAGCACCAGGCCCGGGAAAAGTACCGTGCCCAGCGGGAAGACCGGCAGAATCGCGCCCACGTTGCGAGCGTATCGGCATGGTCGCTGTACGCGCGCGGGTGGGGCCGCCGTGATCTTGCGCCGTGCTTCGCCGTTCCCGTCGCATTTTTCGCATATCCCCGGTCCCGCGTGCTGGACCTGCGGCGAGGTTTCGTCGGGGGAGCCGCCTAGACTTGGGCCCGTGCTGAACCGGATCGACCTGCGCGGCTCCCGACGGGACCCGCGCGGCCTGCTGCCCCGTGCCCAGCTCGACGTCTCCGCGGCGGTCGAGCGGATCCGCCCGGTGGTCGAGGCGGTCCGCGAGCATGGCTTCGACGGGATCCGGGACGCCACCGAGCGGTTTGACGGCGTCCGCATCTCGCGCTTGCGGGTTCCGGCCGAGGCCATCGCCGCCGCGGCGGACACCCTCGACCCAGACGTACGGGCCGCGCTGCTCGAGTCGATCGCCCGGGCCCGGAAGGTGCATGCGGACCAGCGCCGCACCGACGTCACCACCCAGGTGGTGACCGGCGGCAGCGTGACGGAGCGCTGGGTCCCGGTGTCCCGGGTCGGTCTCTACGTGCCCGGCGGCCTGGCGATGTATCCGTCCACCGTGGTCATGAACGTGGTCCCGGCCCAGGTCGCCGGCGTCGGCTCGCTGGTCGTGGCCAGCCCACCGCAGCCGGAGAACGGTGGCCTGCCCGACGCCCGGGTGCTCGCCGCGTGCGCCCTGCTCGGCGTCGACGAGGTGTACGGGGTGGGCGGCGCCCAGGCGATCGCGATGCTGGGCTACGGCTCGTCCGGCGCCGACCCGGCCGACGCGTGCGCACCCGTCGACGTCATCACCGGTCCCGGCAACATCTGGGTCACCGCCGCCAAGCGGCTGCTGCGCGGCGCTGTCGGCATCGACGCTGAGGCGGGTCCGACCGAGATCGCGATCCTCGCCGATGACACGGCCGATCCGGTGCATGTCGCCGCCGATCTGATCAGCCAGGCCGAGCACGACCCGCTCGCGGCCAGCGTCCTGGTCACCGATTCGGAGTCGCTGGCGGCGGCGGTCGAGGCCGAACTCGCCCGCCAGGTCCCGGCCACCAAGCACGAGGCCCGGGTTCGCGAGGCGCTGACCGGCTCGCAGTCCGGTGTGGTGCTGGTGGACGACCTGGCGCAGGGCTTGCGGGTGGTCGACGCGTACGCGGCCGAGCACCTGGAGATCCAGACCCGGGACGCCCGCGACTGGGCCATGCGGGTGCGCAACGCGGGCGCCATCTTCGTCGGCGCCTGGTCGCCGGTGTCGCTCGGCGACTACGCGGCGGGCTCTAACCACGTACTGCCAACGGGTGGTTGCGCCCGGCACTCGTCCGGACTGTCGGTGCAGTCGTTCCTGCGCGGCATCCACGTCGTGGAGTACGACCAGGCGGCGCTGCGCGACGTCGCGCACCACGTCGTCACGCTGGCGAACGTGGAGGATCTACCGGCCCACGGCCAGGCGGTCGCGGCCAGGTTCCGGCCATGACCGCAGATCTGCCCATCCGCGACGATCTGCGCGGGAAGAGTCCGTACGGCGCGCCGCAGCTGGACGTCGCGGTGCGGCTGAACACGAACGAGAACTCGTACCCGCTGCCGGACGCGGTCGTGGACGCGATCGCCAAGGCGGTGCAGGCCGAGCTGCGTGACCTCAACCGCTACCCGGACCGGGACGCGGTCGCGCTGCGCAGCGACCTGGCCGGCTACCTCGGCCACGGCCTGACCACCGCGAACGTGTGGCCGGCCAACGGATCCAACGAGGTCCAGCAGCAATTGTTGCAGGCGTTCGCGGGACCGGGGCGCACGGCGCTCGGCTTCGGCCCGTCGTACTCGATGCATCCGCTCCTCGCGGCCGGGACC
Organism: Actinoplanes sp.; assembly: GCA_036001925.1. GTDB lineage: Bacteria > Actinomycetota > Actinomycetes > Mycobacteriales > Micromonosporaceae > Actinoplanes. The sequence continues at coordinate 61,824 of DASYTU010000006.1, read as the reverse complement.
GGCACGCGGTGGATCGGCGCGCTGCGTGACCCCGACTTCGGGCTGACCCCCGAGTCCGCGGTGGCCCAGCTGCGGCAGCATGATCCCGACCTGGTGTTCCTGTGCTCGCCGAACAACCCGACCGGCACCGCGCTCGCCCCGGCTGTCGTCGACGCGGTCCTGGCGACCACCAAGGGCATGGTCATCGTCGACGAGGCGTATGCCGAGTTCGCCAGGCCGGGAACGCCCAGCGCGCTCGCGCTGCTGCCGGAGCACCCGCGGTTGGTCGTGACGCGGACGATGAGCAAGGCGTTCGGTTTTGCCGGCGGGCGTCTGGGCTACTTCGCCGCCGGCGCCGGGGTGGTCGACGCGGTCCAGCTGGTACGCCTTCCCTACCACCTGTCGGCCCTGACTCAGGCCGCGGCTCGCGCCGCCCTGGCGCACCGGGACGCGCTGCTGGCCACGGTGGACGCGATCAAACAGCAGCGCGACCGGATCGTCTCCGTGCTGCGCGACCGTGGCGTCCGGGTCGCCGACAGCGACGCGAACTTCGTGCTGTTCCAGGTCGGCGGCGATCAGCGAATCGCCTGGAAGGCGCTGCTGGACCGGGGGGTCCTGGTCCGCGACGTCGGCCTGCCCGGCTGGCTGCGGGTCACCGCCGGCACGCCCGACGAGACCGACGCATTCCTTTCGTCCGCCGAGGAGATCCTGTGAGCCGCACCGGGCGCGTCGAGCGCGTCACCAACGAGACCAAGGTCCTCGTCGAGATCGATCTCGACGGCACCGGCAAGGGCGACCTGGCGACCGGTGTCGGCTTCTACGACCACATGCTCAACCAGCTCGCCAAGCACGGCGGTTTCGACCTGACCGTGCGCACCGAGGGCGACCTGGAGATCGACGCGCATCACACCATGGAGGACACGGCTATCGCGCTGGGCGAGGCCTTCGCGCGGGCGCTCGGCGACAAGGCCGGGATCCGCCGGTACGGATCGGCCACGATCCCCATGGACGAGGTGCTGTGCCGGGCGGCCGTGGACCTGTCCGGACGACCGTACGTGGTGCACGACGAGCCGGAGCTCGCGCCGTACATCGGGCCGGTCTATCCGACCAGCATGACCCGGCACATCTTCGAGTCGTTCGGGCTGGCCGCGAGGGTGACGCTGCACGTGACGGTGCTACGCGCGGCCCGCGACGGCGGCCGCCCCGACGCGCATCACGTCGTGGAGGCGCAGTTCAAGGCGTTGTCCCGGGCGCTGCGCGAGGCCGTCGAGATCGACCCGCGCAACGCCGGCGCGCTGCCCTCGACGAAGGGCGTGCTGTGAGCGTCCTGCCGGTCCTGTTGCTTGCGGTGGCCGGGATCCTGGTCGGCGGCGTGATTTCCCTTGTCCGCCAGGGCGCGACGAAATTCAGCATCGGCGTCGTCGCTGGGCTGGCGTTGCTGGCGCTGGCCGGGGGGATCGCGTGGCTACTGCCCGACAACTGATGCGAGGGGACGTCCGATGACCAGCGTCGTCGTGCTCGACTACGGGTCAGGGAACCTGCGTTCGGCGGAGCGGGCGGTGGCTCGTACCGGTGCGGAGGTGTTGGTGACCGCCGACCTGGCCGCCGCGGCCGCCGCGGACGGCCTGGTGGTCCCGGGGGTCGGCGCGTACGCGGCGTGCATGGCCGGGATCGACGCGCTCGGCGCCGGGCCGGTCATCGCGGAGCGGGTCGCCGCGGGGCGGCCCGTGCTGGGCATCTGCGTGGGCATGCAGATCCTGTTCGACGCAGGCGTCGAGCACGGCATCGAGACCAAGGGACTGGGGCTGCTTCCCGGTGTGGTGACGCGCCTGCATGCCGTGCGGGTGCCGCACATGGGCTGGAACACCGTGGACGTTCCGGCCGGCTCGGTGTTGCTCGCCGGATTGCCGCCGCAGAGCCGGTTCTACTTCGTGCACTCGTACGCGGCATCGGATCTGGCCGCGCTGCGCCAAGCCGGCGCCCGCGTGACCACCGCGAGCCACGACCGGCCGTTCGCGGCCGCCGTCGAGCTCGGGGCGCTGTCGGCGGCACAGTTCCACCCGGAGAAGTCTGCCGGAACCGGGTTCGCGCTGCTGCGCAACTGGGTCGCCGGGCTCTGACGGTGAGCAAGGACCGTGCCAGGCGGCGAGCCGTTCGGCTCGCCGTCCTCGAGAAGGAGAAGGCGACCCGCGCCCGGAGGGTGGCGCGGCGCGAGCGGCGCCGGGCGGTGGTCAGGTCGCTGACCCCGAGACGGCGCAGCGACGGGCGGCTGTACCGGCGCAGCCGCGGCCAGCGAGTCGGCATCGTCGTGGCGCCGCTGGTCGCGGCCGGGGCGATATGGGTCCTGGTGCCGGACGTGGCACTGCGCATCGTCCTCCTCGCCATGATCGTTCTTGTTCTGCCCGCCGTCGTGGTCGTCGTGCTCGGCCGCCGTTGATGAGGAGATCCGCGTGACGCTCACCCTCCTGCCCGCCGTGGACGTCGCCGGCGGCCAGGCCGTACGGCTCGTCCAGGGCGCGGCCGGCTCCGAGACCGGCTACGGCGACCCGCTCGAGGCGGCGCTCGCATGGCAGGACGACGGCGCGTCGTGGGTGCATCTGGTCGACCTCGACGCCGCGTTCGGCCGCGGCTCGAACGCCGAGCTCCTGGCTGACGTGGTCGGCCGGCTCGACGTGAATGTCGAACTCTCCGGTGGCATCCGCGACGACGAGTCGCTGCGCCGCGCCCTCGCCACCGGCGCGGCCCGGGTGAACATCGGCACCGCCGCGCTCGAGGATCCCCAGTGGTGCGATCGGGTCGTGGCCGAGTACGGCGAGCGCGTGGCGATCGGGCTGGACGTGCGCGGGCGTACCCTGTCGGCGCGCGGTTGGACCCGCGACGGCGGTGACCTGTTCGAGGTGCTGGCGCGGCTCGACAAGGCGGGCGCGGCTCGCTACGTCGTCACGGACATCACCAAGGACGGCATGATGCGCGGCCCGAACCTGGAGCTGCTCCGCGACGTCTGCGCGCAGACGGACCGTCCGGTGATCGCCAGCGGAGGTGTGTCCACACTGGATGATCTGCGAGCGCTGGCCACGCTGGAGCCGATCGGCGTCGAGGGCGTGATCGCGGGAAAGTCACTGTACGCGGGGGCGTTCACGGTGCGCGAGGCGCTCGCCGCGCTGGCCGGGGCGTGATCGAACGCTTCGGGTCCGGCGGGCCCTACGAGGAGATGTACGGCTACTCCCGGGTGGTCCGCGCGGGCGACCGGTTGGTCACCGCGGGCTGCACGGCGACGGTCGGCGGCGTGGTCACCGGCGTCGGCGATCCGTACGCGCAGACGCTGACCGCGTTTCGCGTCGCCCTGGACGCGCTGGCCCGGGCCGGCGCGGGGATCGAGGATGTGGTCCGGACCCGTATGTACGTCACGGACCGCGCCCACGCCGACGCCGCCGGGCGCGCCCATGGCGAGCTTTTCGCATCGGTACGCCCGGCCGCGGCGTTGCTGATCGTCGCCGGTCTCATCGACCCGGACATGCTGGTCGAGGTGGAAGTCGCGGCGTACGTCGGCGGCCGTCCCGTCACCGCGGTCAGCCGCTGAGGCCTTCCTCTCACCGGCCGGCACCACCACGGGACCGTCCGAGATCAGACCGGCGCCCTGGGGATCCGCTCAGTCGATCTGGAACACGGCGACCCGGTCGGCGGCGGCCGCGAACTCGTCCGGATCCGCCTTTGTCACCAAACCAAGCCGTACGAAGAAGGTGACGCCGCCCGGCACCTCGGTGGGGAATGCCCGCATGACGGCCCGCCGCCGCTCCGGCTCCATGACCTCGGTCAACGTGACCGAGGTGCGGTGCCGCCCGGCCGCGAGTTCGCCGCTCCCGGCCGCACGCACGTTGCGCGCCCAGTCGCTGTCCGGCAGTCCGGCCACGACGTAACGCCGGCCATCTACGGTCAGCGGCGAGACCGGCGTCGAGCGCGGAGCACCGGATCGCCGACCGGCGACGGTCAGTACCCGTACCGGCCCCATCGGCAGGCCGAGGCGGGAGAGGCCGCGGACGATCCGGTTCATGAACGGCAGCCAGCCCGGCAGCGACCCCGTGGGCTCGCTGACCGGTCCGGGTCCGCCGGCCTGTTCGGCCACGGCATATCCCTTCGACGATCGAAATAATGGCTCGATGGTAGACTCCTTCGAGTGTCGAAGCAAATGCCCGCGACGAACAGCGTCCGCGACCAGGCCGCCCAGGCTGCCGCCGACTTCGGTGCCGCCGCCGACGCCGTGGACACCGCCGCGGCGGCGCTGTTCGGCATCAACCGCACCGACCTGCGCATCCTCGGCCTGGTCTTCGAGGCCGGTACGATGGCCGCCGGGCCGCTGGCCGCCGCGGCCGCGCTGAGCCCCGCGGCGACCAGCACCGCGATCCAGCGGCTGGTGGCCGCCGGTCATCTCAGCCGCGGCGTCGACGAACACGACCGCCGCCGCGCCGTCGTGGCGCTGACCCCGTCCGCGACCACCCTCCTGAACCAGGTCTACGGGCCGCTCGCCCGCGCCGGCATGCGGGAACTGACCCGCTACTCCGCCGACGAGCTCGCCGTGATCGTCGACTTCCTGCGGCGCGGCATTCGCCTGCAGCTGGCCCAGGCCGACCGCATCCGCGGGCTGACTCCCTCGCTAGGGTTGACGCATGACGGTGGCGGTACGGGTGATTCCGTGTCTGGACGTGGACGCGGGACGCGTGGTCAAGGGCGTGAACTTCGTCGACCTGCGGGACGCGGGGGACCCGGTCGAGCTGGCGGCGGCGTATGACGCGGCCGGCGCCGACGAGCTGACCTTCCTCGACGTCACCGCGTCGTCGGACGACCGCGGCACGATGCTGGACGTGGTCCGGCGTACCGCCGAGTCCGTGTTCATCCCGCTCACGGTCGGCGGGGGAGTGCGGTCGGTCGAGGACGTGGACGTGCTGCTCCGTGCCGGTGCGGACAAGGTGGGAGTCAACACGGCGGCGATCGCCCGGCCGGAGCTGATCGCGGAGATCGCGGAACGGTTCGGCAATCAGGTGCTGGTGCTGTCGCTGGATGTGCGGCGCGCGCCGGGCGGTCCCTCGCCGGAGCACCCGAGTGGCTGGGAGGTCACCACACACGGCGGCCGCCGGAGCGCGGGCCTGGACGCGGTCGAGTGGGCGCGCCGGGTCGCCGAGCTCGGCGCCGGGGAGATCCTGCTCAACTCCATGGACGCGGACGGCACGAAGGCGGGCTTCGACCTCGAGCTGATCGCGGCGGTGCGCGCGGTCGTCGACATCCCGGTGATCGCGAGCGGCGGCGCGGGCACGGCCGCGCATTTCCCGCCGGCGGTCGCGGCCGGCGCCGACGCGGTGCTGGCGGCGAGCGTATTCCACTTCGGAGAGTTGACTATCGCCGAGGTGAAGGAGAGCCTGCGCGCGGCGGGTCATCCGGTCCGCTGAGCGGGCGGCGGCTCAGCGTTCGTCCGCGAGACGCAGCGAATACTCGCGCACGGCGGCCGCGTAGGTCTCTTCGTCGAGGCGCCAATCGGTGTCGCCCGGCGCGCTCGATCGATTCAGCTGAGTCTGCAAAGTAACCACCGCGGAGGACAGGCCGCTGAACGGGCGGGTCCGCCACAGCTGCTCGCCGGCCGGCGCCAGCGCGACCAGATCGTCGTCGACCGTCAACAAGCCGGCGCCCGCGAGCCGCCGGACGGAATCCTCCAACTCCTCACGACTCGGCACGCTCTGGTGCAGGAAGTCGGCGGCCGCCAGGACGTCCGCCAGGCTCGCGCCGGTGACCGGCAGCGCGGCGTGCAAGGCCCGGTCGCGTTCGAGGCGCTCGGCGATGACCGCGGATACGAAGATCCATGCGTCATTCCAATGCCAGGCGCCTGCCCCCATGCGGCAATGATGCCGCGCCGCTGCCACGCCGGGAAGTGTCGGGGTGATCACGAAGCGGTGTCCCCGCTACTTCCGCCGTGGCGACTCAACGGGAGTGCTCAGTGCAGAGCCACCAGGTCGGGCACCTCCTGCGGAACGCGTACGGTGAACATCGGGATGAACACCTGCGCGAGCGGCCCGATCGACAGCGCGAAAGCCAGCGTCCCGATGCCGACCGTGCCGCCCAGCACCCAGCCCAGTGCCAGTACGGACAGCTCCATGACGGTACGGACCAGGCGGATCGACAGACGCGGGAACCGGGCCACCATCCCGGTCATCAGGCCGTCGCGCGGGCCGGGACCCATCCGCGCGCCGATGTACAGCCCCGTGCCCAACCCGATGACGACGATGCCGGCCACCAGGTATCCGATCCGGATCCACATCGGCGCCGGGACTTCGATCGTGGCGAGCCCACCGTCCACGACGAAGCCGATGACGACCAGGTTCGCGATCGTGCCGAAGCCCGGCCGCTGGCGCAGCGGGATCCACAGCAAGAGGATCGGGACGCCGAGCAGGATGACCACCCACCCGAAGCTGAGTCCGGTCACCTTCGACAGGCCCTGATGGAAGACATCCCAGGAGGTCAGGCCCAGCCGGGATTCGATCATGAGGGCCATGCCCAGCCCGTAGAACACCAGACCCGCGAACAGCTGAGTGGTACGGCGGACCAGGCGTCGATTGGTATTGCCGGCGGGTATCATAGCTGCCACTCTGGAGGCCAATTCCTGCCCCTGAAAGCGCCAATCTGCTGGAGGTGGCCGTGACGACGACCATACGGGGTGGCCAATTAGCTCGCCTGCTCGGCCAGTGGCACTCCCTGCCGGGCCGGCACCGCAGCCCCGACTACGCCGCGCTCGCGGGCGCCGTACGAGGTCTCCTCGCCGACGGCCGGCTGCCTCTGGGTGTGCGCCTACCCGCCGAACGCGAGCTGGCCGAATCCCTGGGAATCAGCCGGACCACCGTCACCGCCGGGTACCGATCGCTCCGGGAGACCGGCCATCTGACCAGCCGGCGCGGCGCGGGAAGCTGGACCACCCTGCCGAACGGCCATCGTGTGGCGAGCTCCGGCCTGTGGACCCCGGACGACGATCTCGACATGATCGATATGGGCGTCGCCGCGTCCGCGGCGCCGGTCGAGCTCGTACACGCGGCCCGGGCCGCGGCCGACGACCTGCCGCGCTTTCTCGGCAGCGCGGGCTACCACCCGACCGGCCTGCGCGACCTGCGCGAGGCCATCGCGGATGGCTACACCCACCGCGGCGTGCCGACCAGCGCGGAGCAGGTCCTCATCACCAGTGGTACGCAGCAGGCGCTCGACCTCGTGTTACGCCTGTCGGTGCCGCCCGGCGCGCATGTGCTCCTGGAGTCGCCGACGTACCCGAACGCGCTGGCGGCCCTGTCCGCTCGCCGGGCCCGGATCAGCACCCATGGAATCGACGCCGCGACCGGCTGGGACGGCGAAATGCTGCTCGGCGCGCTGCGGCAGACCCGGCCGCGCCTGACGTACGTGATTCCGGAGTTCCACAACCCCACCGGCCACCTCATGCCCACCGACCTGCGCGAACGCCTCGTCGCGGCGGCACACGCCACCGGCACCGAGCTGGTCGTCGATGAGTCGTTCGTGGACCTGCCGCTGGACGGCAGCCCCATGCCGCCGCCCGTCGCGATCTTTGATCGGCACTCGCGCGTGGTCTCGATAGGCGGCATGAGCAAGGCCTACTGGGGTGGGTTGCGGATCGGCTGGGTACGCGCGTCGGCACCGCTCGTGCAGCGGCTCGCCGCGCTGCGCGTCGGCGTCGATATGTCCAGCCCGGTGCTGGAGCAGCTCGTCGCCGTGCACCTGCTCGAGCAGGCGCCGGCGATCGTCGCGTCCCGCCGCGCGCAGCTGCTCTTCCGCCGGGACGCGCTGGTCGAGGCGCTGGGCGAGCTGCTGCCGGAGTGGCGTTTCGTCGTGCCGACCGGTGGCGTGACGCTCTGGGCCGAACTGGACGGACCGATTTCGAGCGCCCTGTCCAGGGCCGCCGAGGACGTGGGCGTACGGCTCGCGCCGGGGCCGCGGTTCGGCCTGGACGGCACGCTGGAGCGCTTCATGCGGTTGCCGTTCACGCTCGCCGCCGACGACCTGACCGAGGCCGTGCGCCGGATCGCGTCCGTGCGTCACGACCTGGATCGCGCGAGCCGCCCGGCCTGGCGTGCGCCGGCCGTCATCGCCTAATCGTCGAGCACCTCCAGATCGAGGCCGGCCAGCGTCTCGGGATCGGCGAGCAGGTCGATGGCGGTGATGCGGTCGCCCTCGATCGTGAACGCGAAGACGACGCGCGGCCTGCCGCCGGCCGGGCGCACCCTCATGCGCAACGGCCGTTGGCTGGTCTGAGACGGGTCCCTCCCCAAGCATCTATGGGAATCGCTGCGTGTGCGTTTGACGCCCCTACGAGGACTGTTCAGTCTCAGGAATGCGGCCGCCTTCACCCACGGCCACCGCCGACCGACCCGGACGCGCTAGGTGGAAGATCGGTGGTGTCCCCCAGCGCCACCGATCTTCCCCGCAGTCAGGACGCCCGCGGTGGCTGTCGCGGAACGTAGTCGCAGCCGGGGGTGGGGCGTGCTCGAGCCCGGCAAGGGTGCGCCCTCGCCCGAACCCAAGATCGTTAGATCCATCGGGACATGACAACCCTTGTGCGGCGATGGGCGCACACGCAGGGCGGCCTCCGGGCGTGCCGGCAGCCTCTGCGGCAGCGGGGAATGCGGCTGCGATGTAGTGGCGAGCGCATCGCCGCCGTGTATGCGCTCGACGCCCCTGGCCGTACACACAGCAGCAGCGGTAGCGGGGTTGAGCGCAACCGCGCACGGACATGGCAGGGCGCGGACATCCGTTCACGAACGAAGTGAGTGGATGGCCGCGCCCGGTGCCGGCGGGAGCGACGCTCTGGAGCACGACGAGCGCCGCGTTAGAAAGAATTTGATCTTGCGCCGCGCCGCGCGGAGGGGTCTTGCGCCGGTCCCCGCGGAGGGTCTTCCGCAGCGCCGCACAAGGAGCTTGCGCGGCGCCGCGTTAAGGTCTTGCACGGCGCCGCGCAGGAAAGGAACGACTCAGATCTGGGCGAGCGTGCCTTCGTACATCTTGTCGACCTGCTTGGCGAAGTTGGTCTCGACGCTGCGGCGCTTGATCTTCATCGACGGGGTGACCTCGCCGGCTTCGATGCTGAGGTCGCGCGGGAGGATGGCGAACTTCTTGATGGTTTCCCACCGGTTGAGCTTGCCGTTGAGCTCCTCGACGTAGCCGGCGATCAGCTTCTCGGTCTCGGGCGCCCCGCAGATCTCGGCGTAGCTCTTGCCGTCCAGCGGGCCGCCCGCGGCCCAGGCCTTGATCGCGTCCTCGTCCAGGGAGATCAGCATGGTGACGAAGTTGCGGGCCTGGCCGACCACGACGGCCTGCGAGGTGTACGGGCAGACGGCCTTGAACACGCCCTCGATGTGCGACGGCGCGATGTACTTGCCGCCGGACGTCTTGACCAGGTCCTTCTTGCGATCGGTGATGGTGAGGTAGCCGTCCGCGTCGAGTTCGCCGATGTCGCCGGTGCGGAAGAAGCCGTCGGTGGTGAACGCCTCCGCGGTCTCCTTGGGCAGGTTGTGATAGCCGCGCATGACTGGCTTGCCGCGGAGCAGGACCTCGCCGTCCGTGTCGATCTTGCACTCGAGGTCGCCCATGGGTTGGCCGACCGTGCCGATCTTGAGTTTGCCCATGCGGTTGACGAAATTGCCGGCGCTGCTCTCGGTGAGGCCGTAGCCCTCCATGATCGGCAGGTTGGCCGCGGCGAAGAACTCGGCGATGTCGCGGCTCAGCGGCGCCGACCCGGAGACCAGCACGCGCAGCCGGCCGCCGAGGCGGGCCTGCAACTTGCTGAAGACCAGCTTCTCGGCGATCGCGTACCGGGCCTTGAGCAGCGCACCGACCGGCTTGCCGGCCTGTTCCAGCGTCACCTTCTTCTTGCCGGTGGCGAGCGCCCAACTGAAGATCTTCGCCTTGACGCCGCCCTCGCCGAGCGCGGTGGTGACCGTCCGGTTGTATACCTTCTCGAAGATCCGCGGGGCCGCGCACATCAGCGTCGGCTGGACCACCGCGAGCATGTCGACGAGCTTGTCGACGCGGCCGTCGACGTACGTCGGCACGCCCACGTGGATGATGCCGCAGAGCAGCGTCTTGCCGAACGAGTGGGACAGCGGCAGCCAGAGGTACTGCAGGTCGGTCGACTCGAACAGGCCGAGGTCCTCCTGCGCGACGCCTTCCCAGGTCCAGCCGCCGTGCAGCAGCTGCGCGCCCTTGGGCCGGCCGGTGGTGCCGGAGGTGTAGATCAGCGTCGCGACGTTGTCCGGCCCGATGGCCTCGACGACCTTCTCGATCAGGTCGGGCTCGCTCGCCAGGGCGGCACGGCCGCGCTCCTCGAGCTCCGCCAGCGTCATCTGCGGCGGTTTCGCCTCGGCGTCGGCCAGCCCGTCGACGAGCACGACGTAGGTCACGGACGTATCGGCACCGGACAGCTTGAGCGCCTGTTGCGGGTTCTCCGCGACCAGCACCTTCGAGCCCGAGTCGGCGACGATGTACGTCGCGTCCTCGGGCTCGGTGGTCGGGTACACCGTCGTCGTGGCGGCACCGGCGCAGTTGATGCCCAGGTCGACCAGCACCCACTCCAGGCGGGTGTTGGCCAGGATCGAGACCCGATCCTCCAGGCCGACGCCGAGGCTGCGCAGGCCGGCGGCGATGTTCTTGGCGCGTTCCCCGACCTGCGCCCAGGTCAGCCACGTCATCGAGGAGTCGTCCGCGGTGGGCACGGCGAACGCCCGCCCGTTCGGAGTCGCCGCCACGCGCCTGAAGAACATGTCGGGGATCGAGCGGTAGGGAACCTCGAGAACCATCGGGCGCCGCCTTATCTGCCAGTGTGGGGGAAGTGACGATCGTGTTACCGAAGGGTATTGCGAGCGCGGCGCGAGGGCTAGGGATACCCGCTTCGGCTGCTCATGTCGGCAGCGTCGTCCCGCCCCACACCGGGCGCAATGCACCGAGGATCCTATCCGGCCCGCGTCACTCCTCGAGGACGCTCACCGGCACGGGAGCCTCCACCCGATCCGCGCCGAGCGTGCCGTGCAGAACCTCGACGATCGCGCGTAGCTGGCCGTCCTCGTCTCGTTCCTGCCGGTAGACGCCCCAGCCGCGTCCGTGCGACCAGAAGCATGAGAACTCCCGGACGTCGATCTTGGGGTCGAAACGCACGGTGCGGCGGCCGAGGTCGGCGCTGAACCCCAGCATGCCCGTGACGAGTGCCCAGCTCGCCAGGGATCGGGTGTAGTGGTGGCCGGCCTCGTTCTCGCTCCACGGGTTGCGCCGGAAACCGTCCTGGCGGGAGCGCACCGCATCGACGATCGTGGCCGCCTCGTCCACCATGCCTTCGTAGATGAGGTTGGCCGCGACCTGGTACTCCACGCCGGTCCATACCTCGTCGCTGTAGCCGAAGGGGAACCGCGGCCGGCCGCCGTCGGGCCACGAGCACAGTACGAGGCCGGGCTCGTCGTTGAGGGCGTACACGCGTTGTACGGTGCCGACGCCCGCCATGTGGCGCCTGAAGTTGTGGTGGCGGATGGCGGACAGGGCGCGCCGGACGTGTTCGCGCGGCAGCACGTGACCGAGTCCGGTCACATGCGCCAGGAACTGGCCCAGAAGCTGGTCCGAGTGGATTCCGGGCCCGATCTGGTAGCGGTACTCGTCGGCGTCGGCGAGCCGTTGCTCGTAGAAGGAGCCGTTCCAGCAGAGCCGGTCGAGGTTGGCAGACGAGGTCGACGCGAGCTCGCCGAACTCTTTCGCCGCGGCCGCGTCGCCGAGTCCGTCGGCCATGTCCTGGCAGGCGCGCAGGGCGGCGACCATCAGGGTGCCGATCATCCCGTTCGGGCCGTAGAACTCGATGTCGTAGGTGTTGTTCTGCTGGCCGTCTGGTACGGCGTCGCCGTCGGTGTCCCAGTAACCCAGCGAATATCGCATCGCGCGCTGAACGGCGGGCCACATCCGGGTCAGGAACTCCCGGTCGCCGGTGAGTCGCCATTCGCGGCAGACCCGGATGATGGCGCCGAGCTGGCCGTCGGCGGCGGGAACCATCTCCCATCGGGGCTCGTCGAGCGTCTGCCGGGATCGGAAGGGCAGCGCGCCGTCGGCGCCGATTTCCAGCCCGAACTCGATCTCCCGCATCGTCTGCTCGAGCTCGGGGAAGAGGAACGCGACGGTCTGGGCGTAGTTCCAGACGTGGTTGACGTTGCCGAGACCGCAGCCGACGTGGTCGCGGATGCCTTCCCAGCCGTAGAAGTTGCCGTCCTCCAGCCAGAAGCAGGTCGGGCTGCGCAGCACGGTGATGTTGTCGGCGGCCGCGTCGAGGATCGCGGCGGGTAGGGAGGATCCGTACAGGGCGGAGGTGAAGGCGCGGCTTGCCCGCTCCAACGCCGGTAGCTGTGCGAGGAGGTGTTCCAGCACCGTCCAGGCGTCAGGGAATCGGGTGGCGTAGTGGTTCCTGATCCGCGGATATCCGCCGGCGGCATGCCGCTCGAGGTCTCCGTCAACCTCCACCCAGCCTTTGGCACGGTTGGGGAAATGCCAGGTGAGCGCGAACTCGAAGGTGGCGGTGGTGCCGGCGGGAACGGTCTTCGCGGCGTCGATGGAGCCAACCTTCTCGCGTAGCCGCAGGTAGCTGAAGTCCAGGTACTCGTTGAGTGCCGAGCCGCGCGCTGATACCTCGTCCTCCTCGATGGGGCCGATGCGGTCGCCGCGAGTCAGGTCGTTCCAGAAGTCCTGCGCGCTGTCGGTCCACTCGCCCTTGACCCACGCCGGCCGGGAGGTGACATCGGCCTCCGTGGTCGCGAACGCCATGGTGCCGAACCGTTCGTCGGCCGGCGGCAGGTCGGTGGTGTAGTAGAGGCCGCGGGCGTGTTGCCCGTCGCGCTGCGTGTTGCTGACTTCGCCGGCCAGCTTGATGTTGCCGAAGACGTCGTGGCCGGTGAAGCCCGCGGCGTTCGCCAGGGATCCGACGACCGACACGGTCAGGTCGTCGTCGGAGAGGTTGGTGACGTGGTAGCGGATGACGGCACCGGGAATTCCCGATGCGGCGGCGTCGCCCGGTACGAACGGCGTGAAGGCCTCCATTCGGACGTGCAGGGGGACGCCCGGCTCGGTGAGCTCGACATTAACGAACGGGTAGGTGCTGCGCATGCTGGACGTGGTGAACCGGGGCAGGCCCGCGAGGTCGCCGTTGAAGTAGCCGTGGGACAGTGCGTGCGGGCCGTTGAGCCGGGACTCGAGCACGCGGACGAAGCGGGCGCCATCGCGGGTCTCGGCCCGCAGCGCGAAGAACGAGAACGGTAGGCGGTTGCCCTTGCCGGGCCAGTTGAAGATCTCCCAGTCTCGTAGCTCGCCACGGGAGCCGACGGATACGTTGCCGGTCCCGATCCCGCCCAGGAGAAACGCGGCCTGGCTGGCCTCGCGCGGGTAGGAGCGTACGGCCGGCTTGGCCGGCGGGCGGACGGGCCGGCGGCTTTGCGCCGCAGTTGCGTCGATATCGCGGGGAGTCGTTGTCATAGCGCATCCCATCTCTTCGCGGTGGTTCGGGAGGTCAGGTCAGGAGTCGGACGGTGGCGCCGGTCGCCCTGTCGGCGGGCAGCACGATGCCCGTGGTCGAGGGCTCGACGGCCGGTACGATGCGGTAGGCGCCGTAGCTGCGTGCCGAGAAGATTTCAAGGATGTCCGCGTCGAGCAGGAGGCGGATCCCTGCGTCCGGGTCGGCCAACGGCAGCTGTTCGGTCGGGTAACCGGGGCGCTCGACGGTGACGATGTGCGCCGTGGGGTCGTAGGACAGCCGAGCCCGGGGCCCGCTGTGGTCGACAATCGAGCACCACACGCCGGGGGTGGCCGTCGTGTGCAGCTTCGCCGCGTTCGCGCCTACGTGGTACCGGGAGCCATGTCCGCTGATTGCCGGTCCGCGCAAGGCGTCGACGTCGGGGTGCGGCTGGAGGAGCAGCACGCCGTCGCGGTCGAGCGCGAGCGTGCTGACGACGGAATGGGCGCCTGCGCGCGCGGCCAGCGTGTCGTTGTTTCGAGGCTCCTCCCGCAGCCAGGACAGGACGCAGCGGCGGCCGTCCCGGTCGAGGAACGCCGTCATGGCGTACGCGACCGAGCCGTAGGTGAGACGCTGCCACGAGGTCGGCTCGAACGTCCCGCCGTCGTAGCTGCCGACGGCGGCCGCCACGTAGAGCAGGTCGCGCTCGTCCCAAACGGAGACCACCAGCACCCACTTTCCGGAGAGTTGAAAGAGCTGCGGGCACTCCCAGAGTGCGCCGGTAGGCACTTCGTCGGTGGGGTCGTAAGGCCGGGAGCAGAGGATTCCGTCGTACGCCCAGTGCCGCAGGTTCGCCGAGCTGTACTGCAGCACCGCCGCCGCGCCGTCGGGCAGGGCGGCGGCCATGAGCATGGTCCAGCCCCGCTCGCCGCGGAACACGTTGGGGTCACGGAAGCTGAGCAGCCTGAGTTCCGCTGGTGGCGCGTCGATGACGACGTCCGAGGCGCTGGTCCGCCACGTGTTCGTGACGTTGTCGAGTGTCGCCGTGGCGACCTGGCCGATCTCATATGCGTCGCCGGACACCCGGGTGTAGAAGATGGTCGGCGGGTCCACGTCGTCGACGACGCTGCCGGACCAGCAACCGACCTCGAAGTCCTGGGGGATGAGGGCGAGCGGTTGTTCCTCCCAGTGCACGAGGTCGTCGGACTGCGCGTGCCCCCAGTGGCAGTTGGGTGCCCAGGTCACCCGGCCCGGGATCGCCTGGTAGTAGAGGTGGTAGCGACCGTCGATCCAGGCGACGCCGTACGGGTCGTTGATCCAGCCGTCGTTCGCGGTGAAATGGATCCGCGGCCGCGGCCGTGCCCCCGCCGCCCGCTCCGACGACACGGCCTCGGCGGTCATCGGAACCGCCGCCGGACGTCGGCGGCGTGTGCGACGTTGGCCTCCGACTCCGCCCGGGAACGCTCGGCGCGCTCGCGGGCCCGCTGGGCGAGCTTGTCGATGTACGCCCGGAACCGCCTGGCGTAATCCTGCCGCATCCGGGCGACCTCTTGCGCGATGTCCTCGGGCGGCGCCGATGGCTCGGGTGCATCCGGAACCGGTGGGCGGGTCGGCAGCCGGCGCTCGACGGGCAGGATGGTGGCTTCGGGGGAGGGCAGGGTCTGGTACCAGTACGCGGTGGCCGCCCAATCGTCGGAGAGGTGGTTGGCGTGGCCGTGTTCGATGGTGACCTTGATCCGTGAGGAGAACCGGACGGGGTCGACGACGTGCTGGCGGTAGGCGACGGAGTATCCGGGGACGTCGGACTCGTGCACGATGGTGCCGTGGTAGGGGTATGTGTTCTTCTGCATCCCCCAGGCGTGGTTGAAGTAGTCCTCGGTGCCGGTCCCGTGCAGGCTGGGCGGCCAGGTGTCGTCGTCGATGAAGATCATGTCGTCCCCTTCGCCCCACCAGCTGCCCTGGCGGTGGTGGACGGACAGATTGCAGCCGACGTAGTGGCCGGCCCCGGTCGTCTCCAGGACGACGAAGTTGCCGTCATCGCTGAGATGGGCGACGTTCGTTTCGGGGCTGTTGGTCTGCAGGTCCGGACCCCATCCGGCGCAGGGGTCGGCGCGGGTCCACCGCGCGTGGAAGTAGACCGCGTCCGCCGGTAGCGCCTGCCGGTATAGCTCGTAGTCGATGTAGAAGTACATGGTCAGCGGCAGGTCGTTCTCGTTGACGATCTCGATCCTGGCGCGGCTGTTGAACGGCATCGGCGCCCAGCAGTTCAGCGCCGCGCTTCCGCCGAAGACGAGCGACTCCTCGGGCTTCGCCGACACGGTGAACAGCGCCGACGAGTAGCTGTTGGGCATGCCGTGGCCGACGCCGAAGAAGTCACCCAGGGGCGCCAGCACGGCGGGGTGCGGTTGGTCATCCCAGGTGATCCTGAGTAGGACCTTGCGGTAGTAGTCGGGATCCGGCTGCTCCCAGTTCAGCCCCAACGCGTTGTGGATTTCCAGCACTGGCGCGGTCGTTGCGGTGTCCTCCGGGTCGAGCAACCCGGGTCCGAGCTGGCGGCGGCAGAATTGCGTCGTCCAGATGTGCGTGATCTGGCCCGGTCCTTCGAGGTCGGCAAGCACGCGGGTCTCGCCGGGACCGATCGTCCAGTTGTCCTGATTGCGGCCCCGCTGGTCCCAGCTGGAGATCCGAGCGCTGCGGGCGTCGCGGAGGGTGGTCAAAGACGACATTGGACCGGACATGGGCGAACAGACCTCCAGGCGTAGAAGAGTCGGGGCGTGGCATAGACACGTCCGGCGAGGTGCGCGTACCGGCCTAGCCCTTCACGGCCGACGCGGTGAGGCCGGCGATGATCCAGCGTTGGGCGACGAGGTACGCGATCAGTGCCGGGATGACGGCCATGGTGGTGGCGGCCATCATCACGTTGAGCTGGCCGGTGCTGAACGGCCCTCGCATGAGCACCAAAGCGAGCGGCAGTGTCGCGGCGTCCTGACTGTTGAGGAAGATCGACGGGGCGAAGTAGGCGTTCCAGCTGGCGAGGAACGTGACCACCCCCAGGGCGCTCAGACCGTTGCGTACCAAGGGCAGCGCCACGAGCCGGTACGTCGTCCAGGCGTTCGCACCGTCCACCGTCGCCGACTCAAAGAGTTCCTTCGGCACAGTGAGGAAGAACTGGCGCATCAGGAAGACCCCGAGCGCGCCGGTGATACCCGGGAGGATGAGACTCCACGGCGTATTGATCAGGTGCAGGCTGCGCATGATGAGGAAGAGCGGTATCACCGTCACCTGCACCGGCACCATGAGCGACGCGAGGAGCAGGACGAAGAGGCTGTTGCGGCCGGGGAACTTCAGGTGTGCGAACGCGTATCCGGCCATCGGGGCTGTGATCAGCATGCCCAGCGTCGTCAGCGTGGCGATGAAGAAGCTGTTGAACATGTTCCGCAGCAGCGGCAGAGGCCCGTTGATGGCCGCGGAGAAGTTGTTCCAGTTGAACTCGGTGGGATACCAGTCCGGGGGTAGGTCGTAGGCGTGCTGCGCGGTCTTCAGGGCGGTCACGACCATGTAGACGAACGGCGCGATCATGCCGAGAGCGCCGATGGTGAGGATGGCGACGGACACGATGGCGGCCGGTCTGACGCGGCGCCGTGCTCGGCGCTGCCGGCTGGCCGGGCGGGTGGTCCGGGCGCCTACCGCGATTGCGTTACTCATAGTGAACCCACGATCGTCGGATACGGAACTGGACGAGCGTCGCGCCGAGGATGATGAGGAACAGCGTGATGGCGATGGCCGAGGCGTAGCCGATCTGGAAGTTGGAGAACGCCTGCTCGGCGAGGTACATCACGACGCTGCGGGTGGAGTCGCCCGGGCCGCCGTTGGTCAGGACGATGACCGACTCGTAGATCTGGAACGCGCCGATCACGGTGATGGTGACGTTGAAGAAGATGGCCTGGGAGATCATCGGCACGGTGATCTTGCGGAAGAGCGTGACGGGTCCGGCGCCGTCCAGCTGGGCCGCTTCCTCGAGTTCCTTGGGCACGTCCTGCAGCGCGGCGACGTAGATGAGCATGGCGAAGCCGACGTTGCGCCACGTGTCGACGATGACGACGGTCCAGCGGGACATCGATGTGCTGCTGAGCCAGTTGACGGGCTGGCCGCCGACCGCGTCGAGGTAGTAGTTGACGAGGCCGGTGTCCCGCTGGAACAGCGCCTGCCAGATGAGCGAGATGTAGACCAGCGACACCAGCGAGGGGAAGAAGTAGACCGACCTGAAGATGTAGGTCAGGCCGTGCGGGAGGCGCTGGTTGATCACGGCCGCGAGGATCAGCGCGAACACGTTGATCAGTACGACGGCTGCGACGACGTAGATGATCGTGTTCAGGTAGACCTGGCGCAGCCGATCGTCCGTGAACAGCCGCTCGTAATTGGCGAGTCCGCGGAACTGCGGCGGCGAGATCGCGTCGTAGCGCGTGAAGCTGTAGTAGATGACCGCCAGCAGGGGGCCCAGGATGAAGACGAAGAACCCGATGATCGACGGACCGACGAACAGATAGCCGTTGAGCGCCTCGCGGCGGCGGCGGCGGGCTTTGTCCCGGCCGCCGGCGGGTGCCACGGGGGCCTCCGCCGGCGGCCTGGAGACGGCGACGTCAGTCATTTTGCGCCACGGTCGACTTGACCTCGTCATTCGCTTTCTTCAGCGCCGACGGGACGTCCGTTCCGGCGTACACGGAGGTCATGGCCTTTTGGAACGCCGCGTCCATGGATCCGAAGAACGACGGCGCGGCGACCGGCTTGGCGTGGTCGATCTGGTTGTAGAACAGCTCCGAATGCGGCTTGCTGGCCGCAAATTCGGGCGACTGCTGGGCCGTCTTCGTCGTCGGGTTCGACGTGCCGGACGCGGCCCACGCCTTCTGCGTCTCCTGGCTCGCCAGATCCTTGAGCAGCTCCCAGGAGAGGTCCTTGTTCTTCGACTGGGAGTACATGGCGAAGCCGGCGGCGCCGAACACGTTGGTGTTCACCTTGTTGGACGGCATGGGGAGCACGTCGTACTTGAAGCTCTTGTTGGCCGCGAGGGTAGCGGCGAGGTTCGCCGGAGCGGCGGTCATCGCGATCTTCCCGGCCTGGAACAGCGACGTCGGGTCTCCGCCGGTGGGGTTCGGGGCCACCTTCTCCTTGTAGACGAGGTCGGCGATGAACTGGATCGCTTCGACGGTTCCCGCCGCGTCCAGCGTCGGCGTCTTGAGGTCATCCGATGCGGTCGAGGCGCTGTTGGAGTAGATCCAGGGCATGTAGGCGAAGGTGTATGTGGGGATCCCGAAGCCGTACACCTGTTTGCCGCCGGTGTTCGTGGTGAGCTTCTTGGCTGTCGTGAGGAAGTCCTGCCAGGTCCAGTTGTCGCTCGGGCGCTGGATCCCGGCTTTTTCGAACAGCGCGGGGTTGTAGTACACCAGCATGGTGTTCCAGTTGTTCGGCAAGAGGTACGTCTGGCCGTTCTTGCTGAAGCCCTTCAGGAGCGCGGGGCTGACGTCGTTGATCAGCGCCTGCACCGACTGGTCCTGCTTGATGTAGTTGTCGAGCGGCTGGTACAGCTTCTTGTCGAGCCCGTACTCGACGCCCTCGGTGGCCATGTTGATGATGTCGGGCGCGTCGCCGGAGGCGATGGACGCCTGGATCTTGTTGATGTAGTCGCCCCAGTTGACGACCTGGGTGAAGTTGTTCTTGACCTTGACGTTCGGGTACTTCTGGTTGAACCGCGCGATCGCGGCGTTGTAGATCTTCTCGTCGCCCGGGTTACCCCAGTTCGAGATGGTCAGAGTCGCCTG
Organism: Actinoplanes sp.; assembly: GCA_036001925.1. Lineage (GTDB taxonomy): Bacteria > Actinomycetota > Actinomycetes > Mycobacteriales > Micromonosporaceae > Actinoplanes. The sequence continues at coordinate 42,519 of DASYTU010000006.1, read as the reverse complement.
CGTGGTCGAGGCCGGCGCCTTGTAGGTGCCGCTGGCTCCGGTCGCTCCGGTTCCGCTGTCACCACCGCAGGCGGTGAGCAGCATGCTGGTCGCCAGGGCCGCACCCACCACGACCAATCGCTTCTTGACGTGCATCAGTTGGGCTCCTTCACGCGAGACAGGGGAGTGTCGGCATCCGTCGGGCACGGGGATGCCATGGCGCGGGTCCACCGAGAGGCGGCGGGTCGCATGATCGGTCGCCCAGCGGAACTTGCCAAATGGTTTTGTGTCTTGCAGTGAAGCAGCGCGGGAGACATATCGTCAAGACCCTGGCCGGCAACGTGCACGTAATGAAGCCGTGAGGGAACTGCCAGGCGCGAACGACTTGACACCTAGAGCCGCCCGTCGCAGACTTTTGCCAAAGCGTTTTACCAGCGGCTGTAGGGTGATATCGCATCGAGCAGAACCTGTCCGGAGGCGGCCGTCGCGTGCGGCCGCCGAGACCGACCATCCAAGACGTCGCCGCGCAGGCCGGCGTATCGGTGACGACGGTGTCGCACGTCCTGAACCGGGTCCAGACGGCCCGGGTCAAGGAGGCCACGCGGATACGCGTCGAGGAGGTCGCGGCCCGACTGGGTTACGCCCCGAACGGCCTGGCCCGGGGCCTTCGGAGAAAGCGTTCCCAGACGTTGGCGTTGCTGAGCGACCGCATCGCGACCACCCCGTTCGCCGGCAGCATCATCCTCGGCGCCCAAGAGAAGGCCGCCGAGCTCGGATGGGTGCTCATGCTGTACAGCACTGGCGACGATGCGGAAGTGGAGCAGCGGGAGATCGACACGTTGCTGCAGCACCAGGTCGACGGGGTCCTGTACGCCACCTGGTACCACCGCGAGGTCAGCGTGCCGCCCAAGCTAGCGCGCGTGCCCGTCGTCCTGCTGGACTGCACCTCGGGTGACCCGGGACTGCCATCGGTCGTTCCGGACGAGTACGGGTCGGGCTACAACGCCACCCTCGAGCTCATCCGTCACGGCCACCGCCGCATCGGATTCGTGACCAACGTCGACGACGTGCCCGCCACGTGGGGCCGGTTGCGCGGTTACCGCGACGCGCTTCACCGGGCGGAAATCCGCTACCAGGAGCACCTCGTCGCCGCCGATGTCTCCGAGACCCCGGGTGGCTACCGGACGGGGTTGCAGCTGCTGACCGGCCCCGACCGGCCGACCGCGATCTTCTGCTACAACGACCGCATGGCCATGGGTGTCTACCGCGCCGCCCGGGAGGTTGGGCTCGAGATTCCCAAGGACCTGTCCGTCGTCAGCATCGACAACCAGGAGATCATCGCCGAGGGCCTGTACCCCGGGCTGACCACGATGGCGTTGCCGCACTACGAGATGGGAGCGTGGGCGGTGCAGCACCTCATCGCACGACTGGAGTCGGCCGGGGGCGATCAGGCGCAGCGGGCCGAGCGGGCCGTGCTGCCCTGCCCCATCGTCCGTCGCGGCTCCATCGCCGCGCCCCCTCTCGAGCCGGACCGCGCGGCGTCTCCTGGCGCGGACGGCGGCGGGTCCTGACCGGCGGGGTCCGCGGCGGCGTGGTCACCGCAGGTGTGCCGCGTCAATGGCCGCCTGCAGGGACTGCTTGTAGCCGTCGCTGGTGACGGTGGCGCCGGAGACGGTGTCGATATGCGCGCTCTGCGTGTCCAGCACCGCCTGCCGTAGGACCGGCAGGGCGTACGCGTTGATCTCCTCGTCGCGGTGGTTTCCGCTCGGGTACGTGGGCACCGCGACGTCGGTGATCTTGCCGCCGGTGACGGTGATCGTGACCTGGATCGGTCCCCATCGGGTCTGGACGACCGACCCCGCGTAACTGCGGGCGTTTCCGGTGGTTTCGGGCGTCACGGCGTTTCCGGTGGGGCCGTCGTCTTCGGTGGTGCCGTCGTCTTCTGGGGAGCCGCCGATGCCGGTCGGGCCGGTGGTGGGCGGCGCCGCCACGGATACGGTCTCGCCGCCGGCGGCTCCCATGGTGCTCGTGCGGTAGCTGAACGCCAGTACCACGGCGGCGACCGTGGAGAGCAGCCACAGGGTGATCCGTCGCATCGTCACGTCCTTTCCGCTTTCGCATGCCCTCGTGGCCCTCGCTTCGCTCGGTGCGCTCGTCATGCGACCGGTTCACCAGGCGAACTGTTCGGTGTGCAGGCGGTCGGCGGCGACCCCGGCGGTGCGGGCGGCGGACCGCACGGCATCGGTCCACGGATCGGGCCCGCAGACGTAGACGTGGTGCCGGGCGATGTCCGCGGCGACCTGGTACAGCGCGCCCTCGTCGGTGTTGTCGGCGTACCTCGCCGGCAGCCAGGACGGCCGGCCTGCACGCGCGCCGAGCAGGTAGACGACGCGCACGCCCCGGTGGGCGGCGAGCCACTCGAGCTCGGTGCGGAAGGCCAGGTCCGCTTCGGTACGAGCCCGGTAGACCAGCGTGGCCTCGCCATGGCGGTAGGGCAGCTCCCAGAGCAGCGCCAGCAACGGGGTGATGCCGATGCCGCAGGCGAACATGGTGACCGGCCCGCCGGGGTACGTCTCGCCGGTGAGGCGGCCGTACGGGCCCTCCACGAGCACCCGGGTGCCGGGTCGCAGCGCCGCCACCTGGGCACTGCCGTCGCCGAGATCCTTGACGGTGATCCGCAGCAGGTCGGAGCGGGGCGGCCCGGACAGGGAGTACGGATGCGCGCGCGACCATCCGGGGCCGTCGAGGAACCGCCACTGGAAGAACTGTCCGGCCCGGACCGGCAGCCGGTCCAGGCGCCGGCCGCGCAGGTAGACCGAGGTGAGGCCCGGTCCCTCCGGCACGATGTGGCTGATCGTGAGACGGTGCCGCCAGCTGCGCCACGCCGGGAGGCCGGCGCGGTAGACGAGCACCGCCCCGGCCGCGACGGCATACAAGGTCCACCAGTACGCCCGGGCGGCGGGGGAACCGATGAAGTCCGCGCCGGTCCACAGCTGGTGCGGTAGGGCCAGGCCGACGCCGAGGTAGGCGTACAGGTGCAGCATGTGCCACGACTCGTAGCGCAGCCGGCGCCGGGCGGCACGGACGGACGTGACGACGACCATGGTCAACGCGGCGAAGCCCAACGCGGCGAGCAGCATGCCCGGGTATGTGACCACGAGGTCCCAGAGTTCGGCCAGGGCATTGGTGTGTACCGGTCCGGCGTAGCCGAGCGTGATCAGTACGACGTGGGCCAGCATCAGGTGGAACGAGGTGAACCCGGTCCAGCGGTGCCAGCGGGCGAGTCGATCCTGCCCGAAGGCGCGTTCCACGAGCGGGATCCGGGCCAGCAGCAGGATCTGCAGCAGCATGAGGTCGGCGGCGTACAGGCCAGCCAGCCGTCCGATCGCCGCCACCGCGGTCCACCCGCCGCCGGTGGTCTGCTGGACGCCCGAGTTGTGCATCCACAGCGCGGTGACGACAAGCAGGCTCAGCCAACCGGCCGCGCCGGCGGCGTCGGCCCACCACCGCGGCGTTGCGGCACGCCTCCGCACCGGAACGGGGTGCATGGCGGTCGCCGTCGTCATGCCGGGCACTATCTGCCACCCAGATAAGGCGGCGATAGGTGCCAGCTGTGCGTTCGCTGTGCGCTCGGTGAGGGCTGGCCAATTCTTTACTCCGATGCGTATACTCGCATGCGGATAGAGGGGTGATTGCAGTGGCGGCTCGGCGCAAGGTCGGCAACCTGGTGGCGCTCGCCGTCCTCTCGACGCTGGTCGGCAAGTCGATGCACCCGTACGAGATGGCGTCGGTGATGCGGGCCCGCGGCAAGGACCGCGACATGGCGATCAAGTGGGGTTCGCTGTACCGCGTCGTGGAGAATCTCGAGCGGCACGGGCTGATCGCGGCGGTGCAGAGCGAGCGCCGCGGCGGCCGGCCGGAGCGGACGGTCTACCGGATCACCGACGCGGGCCGCGCGGAGCTCGTGGACTGGACCCGGGAGCTGATCCGGGCGCCCGAGCTCACCGCGACGCCGTTTAAGGCCGGGCTCTCCGTGGCCGGCGTGCTGACCCCGGACGAGGTCGTCGATCTGCTGCGCGAACGGGTCGCCGCGTTGGAGCGCCAGATCGCGCAGGCCAGGACCGACCTGGCCGGGTACGCGGCCGAGGTGCCGCGAGTCTTCCTGATCGAGTCCGAATACGAGGTCGCCATGTGGGAGGCCGAGGCCGCCTGGGTGCGTGGCCTGCTGCGCGAGATCACCGAGGGAACGTTGCCCGGCGTCGACGCATGGCGGGCCTACCACCGTACGGGCGAGGTGCCGCCCGAATTCGCCGCGCCGGCGGAATGGGGGGCCGAACCCGACTGACCGCCAGACCAGGCCCCGGCGCGGTGCTGCAACACCGCGCCGGGGCGACACCCGCACCGCGAAGCGAACACGGCCGCGAGGTGGCAGCCGCAACGATAGTCGGCCCGTCTCTGCTTCCCGGTCCATCCCAAGCCGTACCGAGAGCTTCCGGTCCATGCCGAACGAAGCGAGACAGGAGACCGACATGAACACCGCAATGCGGCAGAAGCGCCGCAAGCTGCTTCCGGAAATGGAAGGCCCGATGGCGCGCTGGTACGCCCGGCAGCGCGGCACCGAGAGCCAGCTGGCCGTATACCGGCGGCAGGCCGAAGAACTCATCACGGGGCTGCCCCCGGGTTCCACCGTGCTCGAGGTGGCACCCGGCCCGGGCTACCTGGCCGTCGAGATGGCCAAGCTCGGCACGGTCTCCGTCGCCGGCCTCGACATCAGCCGCACCATGGTGCAGATCGCGGCCGGGAACGCGCGTACGGCCGGCGTCGATGTCGACTTCCGGCACGGCGACGCGAGCGCGATGCCGTTCGCCGCGAACTCGTTCGACCTCATCGTCTGTCAGGCCGCGTTCAAGAACTTCGTCGACCCGCGGGCCGCGCTCGACGAGATGCACCGCGTCCTGCGTCCGGGCGGCGTTGCGGTGATCCAGGACATGAACCGCGATGCCAGCAACGCCGACGTCGCGCGCGAGGTGGCGGGCATGGGGCTCAGCCCCTTCAACGCGGCGATAACCAGGTCGACGTTGCGGTTCCTGCGGCGCCGCGCCTACGCCGGCGGCGACTTCGCCCGGGTGGCCGCCGGGAGCGCGTTCGGCGGGTGCGACGTTCGGGCGGAAGGGATCGAGCTCGAGGTCAAGTTGACCAAGTGAGCGGCGCGCGACTCTTCACAGATAGCGTCGCGGGCCCTTGCCGAACCTGATGTAGAAGATCGCGCCGATCGGGAACGTGAACACGATGGCTGCGGCCCATCCCACTCGCGTCATGTACTGCAGTTGGTCGTCCGGCGTCTGGGCGAGGTCGCTCAGCAGCCGCCAGTCGATCCAGATGACCACGCTGGCCAGGACGAGGAGCGTGATAGCCGACCCGACGTTGATGGAACCCACCGCCGCTCGATGGTGCGCTGCGAGTATCAGTCGGTGGACAGGGTACGTCGCGAACCTCGCGGATGCCTGTGCGTACGGAACGAGCACAGCCCCGTGGTGTGCCACGGGGCTGTGCTCGCTACCCGATTACATGCTCTTCCTTTCTCACGGGCGGCCTGACTCGCTCGGCGCGCGCGAGCTCGTGACCTGCCCATATCGACGGCTGTATGTCCGATTGGCGACAGCGTGAGCGGTACACATGTACGGCCTTCTGTATCGAACGCGCTATACCGCGACGGGCAGTACCGCCCACAGCGTCCGGCCGGGGCATAGTCGAGTGCGTGGCCCGCGGAGCGCACCGTCCCGGCGGTGCCGGTCGGCCCCGATCGGTGAGCGCCGCGAGCTGCAGCGACAACCATGACGATCCGCACCGAGGGCTGATCCGATGGACCTGGTCATCAATCTGGACGGCACGGGCGAGAAGACGGTACGGGTGTACCGCGCGCTCCGCGAGGCCATCGTGGACGGTCGCCTACCGGCGGGCCATCGGCTCCCGGCTACCCGCGCACTCGCCGCCGACCTGGGCGTGGGCCGTAACAGCGTCGCGACCGCCTACGAGAGGCTGGCGGCGGAGGGCTATCTCGAAACGCGGGTGGGTGCGGGAACGTTCGTCGCGGCCGCGCGCCGGGAACGACGACCACGCCGGCGGGTCGCGGACCCGCTGCGACCGCGCGCCGGTTGGACGTTCGCGCCGCTCCCGGTGACCGGTGGGGTGGCCGCTCCCAGGTATGACTTCCGGACTGGAATCCCGGATGCGCGGCTGTTCCCGTTCGACACCTGGCGGCGGCTGGTCGCGGCGGAGATGCGGCTGCGGGCGAACAGCCCCGGCACCTACGCGGAGCCGTCCGGTCATCCGGCGTTGCGCGCGGCGATCGCCCGCTATCTCGGGGTCTCCCGGTCGGTGCGGGCGTCCGGCGACGACGTACTCGTGACCAACGGCACGCAGCACGCGCTCGACCTGATCGCCCGGGTGCTGGTGCGGCCGGGCGAGGTCGTCGCGGTCGAGGAGCCCGGATATCCGCCGGCCCGGCGGCTGTTCGCGTCGCTCTCGGCGCGCGTGGTGGGCGTGCCGGTCGACGCGGAAGGCCTGGTCGTCGCGGCGCTGCCGGCCCATGCGCGCCTGGTGTACGCGACGCCGTCGCATCAGTTTCCGCTGGGCCGGGCGATGAGCCTGAGCCGCCGGCACGCCCTGCTCGATTGGGCGCGCCGCCGGCCCGCCGCGGTGATCGAGGACGACTACGACAGCGAATTCCGGTTCTCGGCGCGTCCGCTCGAGCCGCTGTACAGCCTCGACACCGCCGGGCGGGTGCTCTACGTCGGCACGTTCTCGAAGAGCATGTTGCCGACCATCCGGACCGGGTTCGTGCTGGCGCCGCCGGGGCTGGGCGAGGCGCTGGTGGCGGCGCGGCAGCTGAGCGACGGGTACGGGCAGGTGGCGGTGCAGGCCGCACTGGCACGGTTTATCGAGGACGGGCAGCTGGCCCGGCACATCCGCAAGGCGCGCAAGGCCTATGCGGAGCGGCACGCCCGGATCGCGGCGTCACTGGCGGCGGACGATGCGCTCGACGTGATCCCGTCCGCGGCCGGGCTGCACGTCACCGCGCTGCTGCGCGACGGTGGTGCGGCGCGGGCCGGGAGGGTGGTCGCGGCGGCCGCGCGTCGCGGCGTAGCCGTGGACGACCTGGCCATGTACGTTCAGGACTCGACGACGCAGGGGGCCGGGTTCGTGTTCGGCTTCGGGGCGGTCGCCCCCGACCGGATCGACGAGGGGCTGGCGATCTTCGCCCGCGAGCTCCGCAGGGCCTCGTAACCGCCGACCCGCCGCTCCCGCACGGCCTGGTACACGATCGCGCCTGCCGCGAATCCCAGGCTCAGCAGCGCCGGCCAGCCATTCAGCCAGAGCAGCCCGACGACCGCCGCGAACGCCACCCCGGCCCCGCGACGCGACCATCCGGCCGGCAGCAACCGCAGGGCCGCGGCCGTGCCCAGCACGTAAACCAGCGTGAAGCACCCGGTCACCAGCAGCATCGACGTGTGCAAGCTGAGCGGCAGCATGACCGACGCCACCCCAGCCAGCGTCACGAAGGCCAGCGAGGTGCGGGGCGTGCCGACGAACCGGGCCGGCAGCGCGCCGTCGCGGGCCAGCGCCACGCCGAGCCGCGACGCCCCGGCCAGGTACGCGTTCACCGCCCCGATCGTCAGCAGCACCGCGACGACCGCCGTCACCGCCCGCACCGGCCCGCCGACGCCCACCGCCAGCAGGTCCGCGAGCGGCGCCGGGCTGGAACCGAGCGCGGGCCCCAGCACGAGCACGCTGGTCGCGGCCACGGCCAGGTAGAGCGCGCCGACCACGAACACGGCGACCGCGGTGGCCCGGGGCACGTCGCGGCGCGGGTTGCGGTACTCGGCCGACAGCGACGACACCGCCTCCCAACCGGCGAAGCCCCAGACCAGCACGGCCGCGGCCGCGCCGACGCCGGCCCAGCCGGACGGCGCGAACGGCGTCAGGTTCGCGAGCCGCCCGTGCGGCAGGGCGGTGACCACGGTGACGAGCAGCAGCGCGGCCAGCGTGCCGGTGAGGATCAGTTGCGCCCGGCCGGAGATCCGCAGGCCAAACCAGTTCATCACGAACACGATCGCCATGACCACGAGGAACGTGGCGACCACCGTGGCCCGGCCGCCGCCGAGCACGTCGGCGACGTACCCGCCGGCGAACGCCGCGGCGGCCGGCGCACCGAGCGGGACCGCGAAGTAGAAGCACCAGCCGACCGCGGCCGCCGCCCGAGGGCCGAACGCGAGCCGGACGTACGTGGAGACGCCGCCGCCGTCCGGATGCCGGGCACCCAGCGCCGCGAACGTCCAGGCGAGCGGCGCGGACAGCAGGATCAGCGCGAGCCAGGCGAGCAGCGACGCGGGTCCGGCAACGGCGGCGGCGAGTGCCGGCATGGAGATGACGCCGGTACCGAGCACGGCGCCGACGGACAGTGCGGTGCCCTGCGACACGGTCATCTTGCTCATAAGATCACCGTAGGCCGCGATTGGCCCTGCGTTCGAGCCAATTCGGCCATGGTTGGAGGAGCCAATCTCATGCCCTCAAATCGGCCGTACGCAGCAGCTCGGCGGTCTCCGGCGGCGCTTCGACGTCCACTCGGCAGGCACACTGCCGGCCCGAGACGAACAGGGCCAGCTCGCCCGGGTCGCCGGACAGCGTGGCCTGCGGCGGGCCACCCCCGACCGTCACCTCGCCCAGACCGGGGGCGCGGACCAGCACCGGGATGTGCAGCCTGCGCAGGCCGACCCGGGCGGTGAAGCTCACCGCCCGCCAGATGGCCGTGCGCTGGCCGGCGTCCAGCACCCGCGGTTCCCATCCGGGCCGGCCGCGGCGGACATCCTCGTGGTGGATGAAGAACTCCAGGGCGTTCGCCAGTTCGTCCGTCAACGGGTTGCTCAGCGGGCTCCACCACGGTGGGTTGCGGACCTCCCACACGACCTCGGAATAGGGCCGCGCGGCCTTGGCGAGCCGCACGTGCTCGCCGTGCCCGGCCAGCGGGGGGATCAGGTTGCCGACCATCGCGTCCGGCCGCCGCTCGCGGACCACGAGGTGAGCGGCGAGGTCCCGGGTGGTCCAGCCCGTGCACAGCGTGGGCGCGTCCGGTCCGACCTGGAGAAGGAGATCAGCAAGCCGGCGGCGCTCCTGCCGCGCGTAGTCGGTCACGCCGCGATGGTATGCCGTCGCGCCCGGCAGGCGGCCCGATGTGTCGGTAGACACAATGTCATAGGTGTGTATGACAGGTGTCGTTCGGCAGGATGGATAGGTAAGGCCGATACGGCTGGCGGACAGTTACGGGGCAGGGTAGGACATTGACCACGAGGGCCAGTCGAGACGTGCTGGGTCGAGGCCTGCGGGTCCTCGGGCAGGCGATCCGCACGGAACCCCGGCTCTTCACGGTCGGCGCGGTCGGCAGTTGCCTGTTCGGTCTGCTGATCATCGCGAACTCGTACGTGGTCGGCGCCGTGATCGGTCACGTCGTGGTGCCCGCGTTCGCGGAGCATCGCACCCGGACGGCGGAGCTCGGGCTCATCGCCGTGGTCTTCCTCAGCATCAGCGTGCTGCGCGTGGCCAGCATCTTCGGCCGCCGCCTCGGCGCCGGTTTCATGCAGTTCCGGCTGCAGGCGCGCTACCGCCGCGCGGTGACCCGCCGTTACCTCGCCCTGCCGCCGTCCTGGCACCAGCGGCACGCCACCGGCACGCTGCTGTCCAACGCGAACTCCGACGTCGAGGCCGCGTTCGTGCCGATCGCGCCGCTGCCGTTCGCGGTCGGCACGATCGTGATGATCTTCGCGGCGGTCGTCTCGCTGTTCGTGACGGACTGGGTGCTGGCACTGGTCGGCGTGACGCTGTTCCCGGCGCTGTTCGGTCTCAACGTCCTCTACTCGCGGCGCATGTCGCCGCGGCAGATCCGTGCCCAGCAACTCCGCGCGAAGGTCAGCGCGGTCGCGCACGAGAGCTTCGACGGCGCGCTCGTGGTCAAGACGATGGGCCGCGAGGCCGACGAGTCTCGCCGGTTCGGCGTCTTCGTGACCGAGCTGCGCGACGCGCTGGTGGCGGTGGGCCGGCTCCGCGGCCTGTTCGATCCGCTGATGGACAGCCTGCCCAGCGTCGGGACGCTGGCCGTGCTGCTGCTCGGGGCGTGGCGGCTGCAGGCCGGCGCGATCAGCGTGAGCGAGCTGGTCAGCGTCGCGTTCCTGTTCACCGTGTTGGCGTTCCCGGTGCGCGCGATCGGCTGGGTGGTCGCGGAGCTGCCGCGCAGCGTCGCCGGCTGGGAGCGGGTGCAGGCCGTACTGTCGGCCGACGGCGACCTCGCCTACGGCTCGGTCAACCCCACGGCTTCCGGACCCGCCGGGCTCGTCTTCGACAAGGTCACTTTCGCGTACGGGGACTCGCCCGTCCTGCACGACGTGAGCTTCACCGTGCCGGCCGGGAAGACCGTGGCTCTGGTGGGCGCCACCGGTTCCGGGAAGTCCACCATCGCCTCGCTCGCCGTCCGGCTGGTGGATCCGGCGAAGGGCACGGTCACGGTGGACGGCGTGGCCCTCCCGGAGCTGTCCGCGCCGGCGCTGGCGGCGACGTCTGCGCTCGTACCTCAGGTGCCGTTCGTCTTCGACGACAGTGTCCGGGGAAACGTGACGCTCGATCGGGACGGCCTGGACGACGGCGCGGCCTGGTCGGCGCTGCGCCTCGCGCAGGCCGACGGTTTCGTGAGCAAGCTGCCGGACGGCCTGGACACGGAGGTGGGCGAGCGCGGCACCTCGCTCTCCGGCGGGCAGCGGCAGCGACTGACGCTGGCCCGCGCGCTGGCCGGACGGCCGCGCCTGCTGGTGCTGGACGACGCGACCAGTGCCGTCGACCCGCGGGTGGAGGCCGCGATCCTGGCCTCGCTGCGCGGCGGCGAGGCGGGCGCGTCCATCCTGGTCGTCGCGTACCGGCGGGCCACGATCGCGCTGGCCGACGCGGTGGTCTACCTGCAGCACGGCCGGGTCGTCGCCACCGGCACGCATGCTGAGCTGATGGACACCGTGCCGGGCTATTCCGACCTGGTGAACGCCTACGAGCAGGCCGAAGCCGAGCGAGTGTCGGCATGAACGAGTGCACCGAGCGCAGCGAGGGCCGCGAGGGCATGCCTAAGGAAGGCACAGCGTGACGTCGGCGGTCGTGGAACGCGACGAGGGGACGCTGGCCACGCTCCGGCGCGGCCTCGCGCTGTCGCCGGAGCTGCGGCCCGGGCTGGCCGGCACGATCGCGCTCGCGCTGGTGCAGATGGGCGGCCGGGTGGCCGTGCCGATCGCCGTCCAGCAGGGCATCGACCGGGGGATCCGCGCCGCCGGCGGCCCGGACCTGCGCGTGGTGACGCTGGTTGTGGTGTTGACGCTGGCCGCGCTCGCCGCCTCCACGGCCTGCGGCTACGTGATGACGCGGCGGCTCTTCACGGTCAGCGAGACCGCGCTGGCTGCGCTGCGGGCGCGCACGTTCCGGCACATCCACGACCTGTCGATGTTGCACCAGCAGTCGGAGCGGCGCGGCTCGATGGTTTCCCGGGTCACCAGCGATGTGGATCAGATCTCGCAGTTCCTGCAGACCGGCGGCGTGCTGCTGCTGCTCGCGTCCGGTCAGCTGATCGTCTCCACGGTGGTCATGCTCGTCTATTCATGGCAGCTCACCGTGGTGGTGCTGCTGGCGTTCGTGCCCGCCGTCACGGTGATCCGGCTGTTCCAGCACCGGCTCGCGAGGGCGTACCGCCGTGTCCGCGAGCGCACCGGGGTGATGCTGGGGGCGGTGGCCGAGAGCGTGGTCGGCGCGACCGTCATCCGGGCGTACGGGGTGGCGGGGCGCACCGAGCGGCGTCTCGACACCGCCATCGAGGATCTCCGGGTGGCCCAGCAGCGGGCGCTACGGACCAGCGTGACCAGCTTCTCCAGCGGCGAGCTCGGTGCCGGCCTGGCACTGGCGGCGGTGGTCGTGGTCGGCGTGCTGCTCGGCGTCGACGGCGGCCTCACGGTTGGCAAGCTCACTGCGTTCCTGTTTCTGGTGACGCTGTTCATCCAGCCCGTGCAGATCGCCACGGATGTGCTCAATGAGGCGCAGAACGCGGTCGCCGGCTGGCGCCGCGTGCTGGACGTGCTGGACATCGACCCGGACGTGGCCGACCCGGACGAGGCCGGCCTGGAGCTGCCGCCGGGACCGTTGTCGGTGCGTTTCGACGACGTCTCGTTCCGCTATCCCGGCGGGCCGATCGTATTGTCCGGCGTGGACCTGGAGATCCCGGCGCGGACAAAGGTGGCCGTGGTGGGGGAGACCGGCAGCGGGAAGACCACGTTCGCGAAACTGCTGACCCGCCTCATGGATCCGGCCTCGGGTGAAGTGCTGCTGTCCGGGACGCCGCTGACCGACGTCCGGTTCGCGTCGCTGCGGGCGCGAGTGGTCATGGTGCCGCAGGATGGGTTTCTCTTCGACGCGACGGTCGCTGAGAACGTACGCTTCGCCCGTCCCGACCTCACCGACGACGACCTCGACCTGGCGTTCACCGAGCTGGGACTCGCGGACTGGGTGGCCGGCCTACCGGACGGCGTGGACACGCCGGTGGGCGAGCGCGGCGAGGCGCTCAGCGTCGGGGAGCGGCAGCTGGTGGCGCTGGTCCGGGCGTACGTCGCGGACCCCGACCTGCTCGTGCTGGACGAGGCGACGAGTGCGGTCGACCCGGCCACCGAGCTACGCCTGCAGCGCACGCTCGACGCTGTCACCCGCGGCCGGACGACGGTAGCGATCGCGCACCGGCTGTCCACCGCGCAGGCCGCGGATGAGGTGATCGTGGTAGACGCGGGCCGCATCGTGCAGCGCGGCCCGCACGCACAACTCGTCCAGGATCCCGAGTCGATCTACGGTCGCCTGTACGCCAGCTGGCTAGAACAAACCCGCTGACGCGATAGCGCGAAGCGAAGCGAGAAATCAGCGAGGGCCGCCGGTGAGAGGCCGCACCAAGCGGAGGGAGCTGGGCGAGCGCCGCCGGTGAGATGCCGCACCAAGCGGAGGGAGCGTAGCGACCGCAGCGACTGCGGCATCTCACCGGTTATCAGGCGCGAGCCGCCGAGCGAAGCGAGGCCAGCAGCTCAGCGACCGCAGCGACTGCGGCATCTCACCGGGTCTAAGGCGCGAGCCGCCGAGCGAAGCGAGGCCAGCCAGCTCAGTTAGGCTCGGCCTTGTGCTCGATCTCGTCGTGCGGTCCCGGCGAGCCGTCACCCCGGACGGCGAGCGGCCCGCCGCCGTCACGGTGCGCGGGGAGACGATCGTCGCGGTCAAGGCGTACGACGCACCGATCAACGCGGTGTCCGACGTCGATCTCGGGGACCTCGCGCTGCTGCCCGGCCTCGTCGACACGCACGTGCACGTCAATGAACCCGGCCGCACCGAGTGGGAGGGCTTCGCCACCGCCACCCGGGCCGCGGCCGCGGGCGGCGTGACCGTCATCCTCGACATGCCGCTCAACAGCGTGCCGCCGACCGTGAACGCCGAGGCACTGCGTGTCAAGCGGGACGCCGCTGCCGGACAATGCCACGTGGACGTCGGCTTCTGGGGCGGCGCGATCCCGGGCAACGCCGGCGACCTGCCCGCGCTGCACGACGCGGGCGTGTTCGGCTTCAAGGCCTTCCTCGCCGACTCCGGTGTCCCCGAGTTCCCGCCGGTCGACGCGGCCGGGCTCGCCGCGGCGCTGGGCGCGGTCGACGCGCTGTTCGTCATCCACGCCGAGGACCCGCACCACCTGCGCGAGGCGCCCGCATCCCCGAGGTACCGCGACTTCCTGGCATCCCGGCCGCCGGCCGCCGAGCTCGCCGCGGTCGCGACTGCGATCGGCGCGGCTCGTTCCGCGGGCGCGCGCGTGCACATCCTGCACCTCTCGGCCGCGTCGGCGCTTCCGCTGATCGCGGCGGCACGAGCGGAGGGGGTACGGGTCACCGCCGAGACCTGCCCGCACTACCTGACGCTGGACGCCGCGCACGTCCCGGCCGGCGGTACCGAGTTCAAGTGCTGCCCGCCGATCCGCGACGCGGCCAACGCCGAGAAGCTCTGGACGGCCCTGGCCGAGGGCGTGATCACCTGTGTGGTCAGCGACCACTCACCGTGCACGCCGGACCTGAAGCGGCAGGACACCGGCGACTTCGCGTCGGCCTGGGGCGGTATCGCATCGGTGCAGCTGGGCCTATCGGTGATGTGGACGGCCGCCCGGGCCCGCGGGTACGGCCTGGCCGACCTTGCGACCTGGATGGCACGCCGGCCGGCGGACCTGGTCGGTCTGCACCACAAGGGACGGCTCGCCGCCGGAGCGGACGCCGACCTGGTCGCGTTCGATCCGGACGCCTCGTTCATCGTCCACGCCGGCAACCTGCTCCACCGCAACCCGATCACGCCGTACGCGGGCAAGTACCTGCGGGGCCTGGTGACCGCGACCTGGCTGCGCGGGCGGCCGGTGACCGGCGCGCAGCCCGGCGGCCGGCTGCTCACCCGGGAGGCTCCGTGACCGAGGACTTCACCGCGCTGCCCGACCTGGCGTCGCGCACCTTCGGCGGCGGCATCGTGTACGCCAACGACGAGTTCTTCGCCGCCGCCGACCACTTGCTCGTGCCCGCGGCGCCGGTGTTCATGCCGCGGACCTTCGACCACCGCGGCCAGGTGTACGACGGCTGGGAGACGCGGCGCCGCCGGGAACCCGGCCACGATTACGCGATCATCCGGCTCGGCGCCCCCGGCGTCGTACGCGGCATCGACATCGACACGGCGTTCTTCACCGGGAACTACCCGCCCTCCGCGTCCGTCGACGGGTGCGCGGTCGACGGCTACCCCGACGCCGCGGCGCTGCGGGCCACGACGTGGACGCCGCTGGTGCCCCGCTCGCCGCTGAACGGCGACAGCCGCAACCTTTTCCCGGTCGACGTGCCGCACCGGTTCACGCACGTCCGGCTGACGATCTATCCCGACGGTGGCGTCGCGCGCCTGCGGGTGCACGGCGAGGTGGTGCCCGACCCGCGGCTGCTCCCGGACGTGTTCGACGTGGCCGCCGCCCAGTACGGCGCGCGCATCGCCGGGTGCAGCGACATGTTCTACGGGCATCCGCAGAACATGCTCATGCCGGGGCTGGCGGCGTCGATGGGCGACGGCTGGGAGACATCCCGCCGCCGCGACGACGGCAACGACTGGGCGCTGGTGGCATTGGCCGTACCGGCGGTCATCGAGCTCGCCGACCTGGACACCAGCCGCTTCAAGGGCAACGCGCCCGGGCGGGCGTCGCTGCGCGGCGTCGATGCCCGTATCGGCTCGCCCGACGACCCCGGAGCCTGGTTCGACCTGCTGCCGCCGGTCGCGCTGGCGCCGGACACCCCGCACCGCTTCCCGGTGTCGGCCGACCGGGCGGCAACGCACGTGCGGCTGGACATCTTCCCGGATGGCGGCATGGCCCGGCTGCGGCTGCACGGCCGCCCGGACCAGGCGGGCGCGGCGGCGCTGAAAACTCGCTTCGAATCCTTGTCGAGGAGGGAGGGGCCGGCTCCGACTCAGGGATGAAATGCCCTAGTGAAGGAGTGAGCATCATGGCCAAGGTCATCGCTGACATGACGATGTCGCTCGACGGTTTCATCGCCGACCCCGACGACGGCGTGGACGAGCTGTTCGGTTGGTACGGGAACGGGGACGTCGAGGTGCCCACCGCCGACCCGGAGCGGTGGACGTTCAAGGTGTCCGAGGCGAGCGCCCGGCATCTGCGGCCGTTGTTCTCCGGCGCCGTCGGCGCGCTGGTGTGCGGTCGCCGGATCTTCGACCTGACCCAGGGCTGGGGCGGCCACCATCCGGTCGGCACGCCGGTCTTCGTGGTCAGCCACTCGATCCCGGACGGTTGGCCGCGCGACGATTCGCCGACCACGTTCCACACCGACGCGATCGAGGCGCTGGACGCGGCCAAGGCCACCGCGGGCGACAAGATCGTCGCGGTGGCGACGCCGACGCTGACCCAGCAGTATCTCGACGCCGGCTTACTCGACGAGATCGTGGTATCGCTGGTACCGGTGTTGCTGGGCAAGGGGATCCCGTTCTTCGCCAACCTCGCGACCGCCCCGATCCGGTTGGACGACCCGACCGTCATCGAGGGCAAGCGGGTCACGCACCTCACCTATGGCGTCCAGAGGCCCTGACAGAGGCGGCACGTTACGGTCTCGTCGTGGGACGTACCGTGACACTGGTTCTCGTCGATGCCGAGGGCGCGCTGCTCGGCGCGTTGCCGCCAATCGACGTCGCCGTGCCCTGGTGGCAGGAGGTCGCCGACGTGGTCGCCGGGGCCCGCTCGCGCCACCGCGTCGACGTGCAGGTGCTGCGCCTGCTGCACGGTGATCGACCGAACCCGCCCGGGGGTTCCGTCACCTACCTGGCGCAGACGTTCGACGCTCCGCCGGCCGGGCTGACACCCGTCGAGGCGGATCTGTCGCCGCAGCCGCACCGGGCCGCGTACGCGGAAGCCGGCGGCCCGGCCGCGTCGACGGCCTGGGCGATCGCCGCGCTCGCCGCGCTCGGCACGCCCGGCGCCGTCGCTGTCCAGCAGCGCACGTGGAACCTGTCCGCGATCTGGCGGCTCGACGCCGGTGGGGCGCCGGTCGCGTGGCTCAAACAGGTGCCGGCGTTCTTCGGCCATGAGGCGGCGACGCTCGGCCTCGTCGCGGGCGTCGCGCCCGGACTGGCGCCGCCGCTGCTCGCCGCCGGTGACGACGGCCGGATGCTGCTCGCCCACGCGTCCGGCGAGGACCGGTACGGCGCGGGCGCCGGCTTCCGGGCTCTGGTGGCGGGGGACGTCCACCCGGTTCAGGCGCACTTCGTGGGGCGCGTCGAGGAGCTCCTGGCTGCGGGCGTACCGGACCGGCGCGACCTGGAGCCGTGGCTGCGAGCCGCCGCCGAGCCGTACTGCGCCTCCATTCCGGGCCTGGAGAAGGTCGTCGCGGCGTTGCCGGAGACGCTCGATGCGGTGGCCGCGTGCGGTGTCCCGGACACGCTGATGCACGGTGACCTGCATCCCGGCAACGTGCGCGCGGACGGCGACATTCGGGTGATCATGGACTGGGGCGACGCGACGGTGGCGCACCCGGCGTTCGACATCATCCGGTTGACCGGCGACCTGCCGGCCGGCGAGGCAGCGCCGCTCGTCGCCGCTTGGGCGAAGCGCTGGCGCGAGACCGCGCCCGGCAGCAATCCGGAGCGTGCCGTCGAGCTCCTCAGGCCGGTCGCGGCGTTGCGTGCCGCGGCTGTCTACGCGGACTTTCTGGCCAGCATCGAGAGGTCGGAATGGCCCTATCACGACGCCGACGTGCCGGACGCGCTCGGCATCGCGGCGGCCGCCGCTCTACGGTGATCCCATGACCGACCTGCGCGAACGCTACATCGAGCAGATCCGGCGGGACGGCGCCACGCTGAGCCCGCAGCTCGCGGTCGCGCTGGCGACAGTGCCTCGTGAGGCGTTCGTGGTCGACGGCTTTCAGCGCCGCGACGGCACCTGGGCCACGCCCGGCGATGCCGACTTCCTGGACACCGTCTACCGCGACGACGTGCTGGTCACCAAGTTGGACGGCTCGGTTCCGGTGAGCTCGTCGAGCCAACCGTCACTGATGGCGATCATGCTGAACGCGCTCGAGCTGCGGCCTGGCATGCGCGTCCTCGAGATCGGCGCGGGCACCGGCTACAACGCCGCGTTGCTCGCGGTTCTGGGCGCGCGGGTCACCAGCGTTGACGTGCAGGCCGACGTCGCGGAGCGCGCCCGATCCGCACTGACCAGGGCGGGCATCGACAGCGTCCGGGTGGTCCACGGCGACGGCTACTCCGGTATACCGGGCGAACGGTTCGACCGCGTGATCGTGACCGTCGGTGTCGGGGGCGTGTCGCCGCAGTGGCTGGCGCAACTCGACGGTGACGGGCGGGCCGTCGTACCCGTGGAGCACGCCGGGACCCAGCCCGTCCTGGCGGTCCGTGGCACCGCCGACGGTCCGGTGACCGCGTCGGTGGTGTGCCCGTCCGGTTTCATGAGCGCGGCCGGCCCGCTGTCCGCCGACCACCCGTACGCCCACCCGCCGGCCGCCCCAGCCGGTTCGCTGGTCGCGTTCACCCAGGTCTCCGGCGCCCGATGGGACCCGTCGCTGGACTCGCTCGCCTACCGCGACCTCTGGTACGCGGCCGGGGTGTGGCACCGCCGCGCGACCCATGCGGCGCTGCGGCGCGACCACAGCAGCCTCGCGCTGCTCGACGAGGCCCGCACCGGCGGCGCGGTGATCCTGCCGAACGGTGCGGTGCTGGCCGGCGGAGCGCACGCCGACGAGTACGCCGCCGACGCCATCGAGATCCTCGACCGGTGGGAGGCGGCCGGCCGCCCGCCCATGCAGGGCTGGCACATCGGCCTGGCGCTGACCGGCCGGGCGGAAGCCCCCATCTGGGCGCCGGCAGAGTGGTTTTCCGCCTAGTCTGGCGACCGTCGCGTCGACGACGGGTCGTCCTGTGCGATGCTGCCGAGACCGGGAACACGCCGGCGGCGGTGCGGAGGACGGTCACGTGGATGCGGAGCGGGCGGCACGGGAATGGCTGCGCGAGCGCGGCGCCGACGCGATCGAGCACGTGGGCGGCACCCTGTACGCCCACCTCTGCCGCGTCCATGACCGGATGGCGGCGCACGGCCTGGCCCGGGACGTGCGGCTGGCCGGGTTGACGCACGCCGCGTACGGCACGGATGGCTTCGACGTCGCGCTGCTCGACATCGCCGAGCGGCGGCGGCTGCGCGAGGTGGTAGGGGAGCGCGCCGAACGGCTGGTCTATCTGTACGGCGGGTGCGACCGCGGCCACACATGGCGGGCGCTGGCGATGACCGGCGTGATCCGGTGCCGGTTCACCGGCACGTGCGAGTCCCCGCCACCGGCCGAGCTCCGGGCGTTCGTCGACCTCAGCATCGTCAACGAGCTGGACGTGGCCGAGCACGACCCGGCGATCGCGGCGCGGTACGGCGACTACTTCCGCGACATCTTCGCGCGGTGGGCTCCGCTCGCTTCGCCGGCCGTGCTCGCCGACGCCGAGCGCGTGCTCGGCTACCAGGTGCCGGCGACGCGGTCCCGCCACGGGCGGCCGTCCGGATCGTAGACCAGCCGGTACATCGGGACGGCCCAGAGCCGCCGGTGCCACGGGAGGCGCTCGGGCTCGTGCGGCATGAGACGTCCGGGTGGCCGGGGAGCGCGACGACCGCTGCGGTGCCAGTCTCGAAGTGCTTCGGCGCTCGCGCGCAAGGCCCGTACCGTCGCATCGGGGTCCAGCAGGTCCCGGTCGTCGGACCGGTCGAGGTGCTCGCGCATCAGCGCGAGGCGCAGGTCGCGCGCGAAACGCCGGGCCCCGTCGCCGAGGCCTGCCGGGTCGGCCGGCGCGCGCTCGTCGCGGGTCTCGTCCAGGGTCGCGCAGGACAGCTCGCTGTCGTGGGTCCACGACCGGCGGTTGAAGTTGTCGCTGCCCACGCTGCACCAGACGTCGTCGACGACGCATACCTTGGCGTGGACGTACACCGGGGTGCCTTCGTGGTTCTCCACGTCGAAGACGTGAAAACGCTCGGGCGCGGCCTTGCGGCACACGTCGATGGCCTGCTCGCGGCCGACCACGTTGGGCGGCAGCGCGAACCGGCCGTCCACGTCCGGGTACCTCGGCACGACGGCGACCAGGTGCAGGTCGGGGTTGGCGTTCAGCGCGTCCGCGAACAGCCCCGCCACCTCTTTCGACCACAGGTACTGGTCCTCGACGTAGATCAGCCGGCGGGCGCGCCGGATCGCCTTGGTGTAGCCCCGGGCGATGCTGCGCTCGCCGCCCTTCGCGAAGGGGTAGGGCGGTCGCATCGCCGGATACGTGCGCAGGACCTGGATCGCGAGCGGGCCGCACTCGGGCGGGTCGGGCGGCTGCGGCGGCAGCCGGTCGGCGCGCAGGTCGGCATGCTTGAGCCGGTCCTCGGAGGTGGAGATCGGACCGTGCTGGTCGAGCGGGTCGGGGTCGCTCCAACGCTCCCGGAACGTGAGATCCAGGGCGCCCACCACCGGTCCGCGCACCGCGAGCTGCACGTCATGCCACGGCGGCCGGGGCCCGTACGCCTTGGACATCCGCACCGGCTGCGGATCGCCGTGATGGTCGGCATCGTCGCGGCGTCCGTGGCACAGGTCGATGCCGCCGGCGAATGCGACGTCCTGTCGCGGGTCCCGCGGATGCCGGAGGATCACCAGCTTCTGGTGGTGCGAGCCACCCCGCCGGACCCGCTGGTCGAGCAGTACCTCGCCGCCCGCCGCCTCGACATCGTCGCCGAGGCTGCGGTTCTCCTGCTTGCTGTACGAGAGCTTGTCGAGGTGCGAACGCCACAGCAGGCCCTTGACGATCACGCCCCGCTTGGCGGCGGACGCGAACAGCTCGGCGATCGTGGGGCCGTCGTCCCGCATCCGCTCGTCGGGGTCGCCGCGCCAGTCCGTGAAAAAGAGGTGGTCGCCGTCGCGCAGCGTTTCCACTTCAGTCACCAAGCGGTCGAAATACGCTTTACCGTGAATAAACGGCTCGGCCGTGTTTCCCGCGCACCATGTGGGTATGGAGGAGTCCGGGTTGCCGCGCTCGTCCTCGGTGAGGAACCAATCCGGCAGCGGCACGAGCAGCCCTCCCGAGGTCGACGACGCCCTCACGCTAGGCCTCTTGACCGCCACCCGCATCTTGTAGAAGCGACCCTCGCGGGAGGAACCGATGAGCACCGAGCCGCTGACCACGACCGCCGACACCGCCGACACCGCCGCCTCGGAGCGGGGCCTGCTCATCGCCGTTCTCGTCATGGTGTTGCTCGGCGCCGGGGCCATGCTCCTGATGTCCTGAAACCGTCCCCCCGCGCGGCGCGGTTGCGGCCGACAGACCCATAATCGTCGCCATGGGCGAGGCGGGCTCTTCCGGAAGGCGCGGCGCCACCGTACGCCAGCAATACGTCGCCTACGGCACGGCCATCGTCCTGGTCGTCGGCGGCTGCGTCGGCGTCCGGTTCCTCACCGCCGGCGACAGCAAGGCGACCGGCCCCACGCAGATCGTCGCGTCCGTCCCATCGCCGGCCGGCGAGATCACCGCGGGCCGGTACTCCGACCTGCTGGCCGAGGCCGATTCCGCGATCGGTACGGATTTCCGGCGGATCGACACCGATGACCCGCAGACGCTCGCCACCGCGGCGCCGCAGACCGCGCAGACCCTCTATGCCGAGGTGGAGAAGTTGCGTGCCGTGACGCCGCCGCCGTCCGCCGCCGCCGTGCACGCGCAGCTCGTGGAGGCGCTGGCCGGCATGGGCGACATGATCCAGCGGCTCGGCACGGACCAGGAAGAGCGGTCCTGCCCGGCGGCGCAGGCGTCGCCGTACGAGTCTCTGCTGGTGTCCGGTTGGGCGAACCGGATCCGCGCGGACGCGGGGGCGTTGGCCAAGATCGACCGGGCGTTCGTCTTCGGCAAGTTCCTGCCCCCGGCCCCGGAAACGTCGGCTAGCCGTCCGAAGAACGGCAGCTTCGTGAAGGCGCCCAGCCGGCGCGGCACCGGCCAGCTGAAGATCAAGAACGGCGGCGGCGACACCATCGTGAGCCTGGTTCCCGTCACCGGCGACAAGACGCCGCTGCTCACCGTCTACGTCCGGGCCGGGAGCGACGACACGATCGACGGTGTCGCCGCCGGCACGTACTTCATCTACTACGCGACGG
This sequence comes from Actinoplanes sp., assembly GCA_036001925.1. Classification (GTDB taxonomy): domain Bacteria; phylum Actinomycetota; class Actinomycetes; order Mycobacteriales; family Micromonosporaceae; genus Actinoplanes. Next base: position 20,758 of record DASYTU010000006.1, on the reverse strand, counting down.
GCGACGACTGGAACCCGGCCCGCCAGGGCTTCATGACCGACTGCGCGTTCAGCAAGTTCGACGACACGTTCCCGTTCCGCGCCCGCCCGCTGATCGACACCTGGGAGATCACCATGACCCCGGTGACCGGCGGCAACGCATCCACGAGCGACGTCGACCCGAACGCCTTCCCGAGCGGCTGAGCGCGGTCAGTCAGTGTGCGGCATGTGCTCGGCGGGGATGACGCCGAGGCGGCCCTTCTGGTAGTCCTCGAACGCCTGGATGAGCTCCGCGCGGGTGTTCATCACGAACGGGCCGTAGTGCGCCACCGGCTCGCGGATCGGCCGGCCGCCCATGACGAACAGCTCCATGGCGGGGACGTTGGAGTCCTGGGTGTGGTCCGCCGTGACCCGGATGGCGTCGCCGGCGGCGTGCGAGGCGAGCTGCCCGATGTGCAGCGGCCTGCGCTCCATGCCGACCGTGCCACGGCCGGCGAGCACGTACACCAGCGCGTTGTAGTCCGGCTGCCAGGGCAGGTCGAGCTGCGCGCCGGGCTGCAGCGTGACGTGCGCCAGGTTGATCGGCGTGTGGGTCGAGCCGGGGCCGGCGTGGCCGGCGATCTCGCCCGCGATGACCCGGATCAGGCCACCGCCGTCCGGCGTGGTCAGCAGCGCCGCGGCGCGGCCGCGGATGTCCTGGTACCGGGGCGCGATCATCTTCGCGACCTTCGGAAGGTTGACCCACAGCTGCAGGCCGTGAAACAGGCCGCCGCTGGCCACCAGGTGCTCCGGCGGGGCCTCGATGTGCAGGATGCCGCCGCCGGCGGTCATCCACTGCGTGTCCCCATCGGTGATCGTTCCGCCGCCGCCGTTCGAGTCCTGATGGTCGAAGACTCCGTCGATCATGTAGGTGACGGTCTCGAAGCCGCGGTGCGGGTGCCACGGCGTGCCCTTGGGCTCGCCCGGCGCGTAGTCGACCTCGCCCATCTGGTCGAGGTGGATGAACGGGTCGAGCTCGTTCATCGGCACGCCCGCGAACGCGCGACGGACCGGGAAGCCCTCGCCCTCGTAGCCGCTGGGCGCGGTGGTCAGCCGGCGGACCGGACGGTAGCGGGTGGTCGCCTCGTCCAGCCGCGGAAGCCGCGGCAGGACCAGGACGTCGTCAACGGTGATAGCGGGCATGGTTCAGGCCTTCCTGATTCGGGCGAACACCCGGCCGATGACGGCGAGCTCTTCGGCATCGAGGTGGTCGATGAAGCTGTCGCGGACGGTCTCGAGGTGGAGCGGCGCGGCGGCGACCAGCGCGGCCATGCCGGCGTCGGTCAGCACGGCCTCCTGGCCGCGGCCGTCGTCGGGACAGCTCTGCTTGCGGACCAGGCCGCGCTTGACCATCGACGAGATCTGGTACGTGAGCCGGCTCGGCGAGAACACCAGGCGGTTCGCCAGCTCGCCCATGCGGAGGCGGTGCTCGGGCGCCTCGGAGAGCACCACCATGACGTGGTAGTCGGACATGCTCAGGCCGGTGGCCGCGCGCAGTTCGTCCTCGAGGCGGGTGTGCAGCGCCCAGCTGCTCTCCACGAACGCCCGCCAGCACGCCTGCTCGGTGTCGGTCAACGGCTCAGCCACGTGCCCTAGGTTAGCTCTTTCAAATCTGAAGTACCAGGCGGCCGTGGCGGCGGTCACGCTCGCCGCGCTCAACGTCGGGCGCTCTGCGCGTTCGACCGGGATATGTCGCCGGCCGCGCCGTCGAGCAGCCGCCGGAGCCCGCGGGCGAACCGTTCGTCCGGCGTCGGCCCTGAGCCGAGGATGCCCGCGAGCGCCGCCCACCGGTCGCCGTCGCCGAGTAGTTCCGTGAGATGCGGGTAGTCGCCGGTGCGCAGCTGCTCGTCCAGGTACGCCGCGATGGCCGGCGCGGCCTCGGCCGGGATCGCCTCCGGCCCCGGTTCCAGGTCGGACTTCAGGACGAACCCGGCAACGTAGTCGTCGATCATGGCGATCAGGTCGAGTTTGTCGGCGATCGGCAGGCCGGTGCCGGCGACCGCGGCCAGGGACTGCTCGAAGTGACGCAACGCGTGCGGGCCCGCCGCGCCACCATCCGTGGCAATGCCGCGTACCGCCCAGGGGTGGCGTACGAACGAGGCCCGGGCTCGGTGCGCGATCGCGGTGAGCGCCTCGCGCCAATCCGCGGACAGCGAGTCCGGGGGCACGAGCAGCTCCTCCATGATCGCGTCCTGCATAAGCGCGAACAGATCCGACTTCGAGCGCACGTAGTGGTAGAGCGTCATCGTGCCTGCGTCCAGGGCGGTGGCGACACGACGCATGGTTACCGCGTCGATGCCCTCGGCGTCCGCGATGGCCAGTGCCGCCGCGGCGATCTGCGCGCGGGTGTAGCGGGGCCGGCGCGCGCCCGGATCCGGCCGCGCCCACACGGGTTCGGGCATGCCGGACAGCATAGTACGGCGTACTACTAGTACAACGTACGCCGATGTAGTACAGTGTACGACATGAGATTCGCACAGGCGATGGGGCCGGGTAGGCCCGAAGATGTCGTCGAGGTCAGCACGCGGGAGGTCACCGCGCCGGGCCCCGGTGAGGTGCTGGTCCGCGTCCAGGTCGCGGCGCTGAACCACTCGGAGATCCTGGCGCTGCGCGGCGGGCGGTACGCGGAGGGCCTACCGTTCCCCTTCCCGCTCGGCTACGAGGGCGCGGGCACCGTGGTCGAGGCCGGCCCCGGCGTGGACCTCGCCTCCGGCGCCCGGGTCTGCTGGGGGATCGCGGTGGGCTCCTGCGCGGAGTACGTCACCGCGCCTGCGTCGATGCTGGTACCCATCCCCGAAGCGCTCGACGCGGCGCAGGCCGCGCGGCTGCCCAGCGCCGGCGTCACCGCGCGGCTGTTGACCCGGGTGTGGCCGCTCGCGGGCAAGAGCGCGCTGATCTGGGGCGCCGCCGGGTCGGTCGGCCGCCACCTGACCGCGCTGCTGGTCACGGGTGGGACCATGGTTTACGGCGTGGCCAGCGGCGACCGTGCGGGCGCGGTGGAGAGCCTCGGCGCACACCCGATCGACCGCGCGCGCGTCGACGTGGTCGACGAGGTCATGAAGCGGACCGGCGGGCGCGGCGTCGACGCCGTGTTCGATCCGGTCGGTGCGCCCACGTACCGAGAGGATCTGGCGATGCTCGCGCCGCGCGGCTGCCTGATCAGCCATGGCGAGCTCGCGGGCGAGCTGCCCGCCATCGACCTGATGGACCTCATGGACCGGGGCCTGTTCGTCACGAAGTTCGGCGGGGGAGGCGCGTTCATCGACGGACTCGGCGAGATCGCCGGACTGGTCGGCGACACGCTTGCGTTCGCGGTCGACAACCCGGGCGTGATCGGCGCGGACGGCGGCCGTTTCCCGCTCGATCGCGTGGGGGACGCGTACACCGCCCTCGCCGCGGGCGTAGGCGGCAAGGTTCTCGTCCTGCCGTGACGGTCGCCGCCGTCAGTGGTAGTACAGCGGCAACTGCAGGCCCAGCGATAGATCGAGTCCCCGCAGGTCACCGGTCGTGGTCATCCCGCAGTCCGACGAGGTCGTGGTCCCAGAACGTCTGCGCATACACGAGCGTGCCGGTCATCCACGGCTCGTACGCAGACAGGCGGTAGACCTGGAACGCCGGGTCCGGGATGCGCAGCGACGGCTTGCGAAAGCCGTGCGCGCCGCCCGGTTCGAAGCCGGCCCGCGAGTAGTACGCCGGGTCGCCTTCGAGAAAGACGAGCGGAACCTTCCGGTCGTCGAGAAGCGCAAGGCCGCGGCGGATGAGCGCGGCCCCGATGCCGCGCCGCTGGTACGGGGGCAGGACGGCCAGCGGGCTGAGCACCTGCACCTCGACCAGCCGGCGGGGTGCGTCGAGCAGACCGCGGGTGAACATCACGTGGCCGACGACCGTTCCGCCGTCGACCGCGACGAGGGAGAGCGCCGCCGGATCTCGGCGCAGGTCATCGACCAGGTCGGCGACCGCCGCACCGTGGTCGCCGAAGGCCGCGCGGTGCAATGGGCGTACCGGAAGGCGGTCGTGGTCCTCGCGAAGCTCCATGGCCGCGGACCGTACTGCCACTGACGCTCCGCGGCACCCGGTTTCTAGGCGGCGTCGTCGTTGAGCGAGCGGGTCAGGTCCGTCCGCAGCTTGACGAAGTCGACCCGGGTGTCGGCCAGGATCCGCGCCGCCAGGCCCTCGCCCTCGCGGAGGATGCCGAGCATGATGTGCTCCGGCGCGATGAATTTGTGCTTGAGACGCAGGGCCTCGCGCAGCGACAGTTCGAGCACCTTCTTCGATCGGGGCGAGAACGGCGTGTGCCCGCCGCGTGAGAAGCGTCCCAGCGGGCCGCGGCGCATCGGCTCGGCGTCGTGGGGCAGCCGGAGCGAGCCGGGCCCGAAGTTCTCCTCGATCGCGCGGCGGACCGCGTCGAGGTCGATGCCGATGGCTTTGAGCGCGGCGGCGTCCTCGGCATCCGCGTCCGGCAATGGGTCGGTGTCCGGAGCGCCGGTGCCGGCGCGGCGGATGATCTGGTCGCGGACGTACACCTCGTCGACGCCGTACTCGCGCAGCGCGAGCGCGACCGGACCGGTGTCGTCGGCGACCATGGCGAGGAGGAGGTGCTGGGTGCCGACGGGGGACTGGTTCAAGTCCTTCGCCTCGGCCTGTGCCCCGATCACCACGGCACGCGCGGCATGGGTGAATCGCTCGAACATCTCAGCCCTCCCGTGGGTCCTGCATCGGCATGCGCCCGGCGTGTTTTTTGTGTACGCCCTGGCGGGTCACCTCGAGCGCGTCGGCGATCTCCTGCCAGGACCAGCCCTTGCGGCGGGCGTTGGCCACCTGAAGGCGCTCGAGACCCTCCAGGAGGCGGCGCAGCGCGACGACCGCCCGGAGGCCGACCCGCGGATCGGCGCTGCTCGCGGCGGCGGCCAGATCGGTTGCTTCGGTCATGCTGTCAACCTACGTTGACATCGGGCATGTGTCAACCGTGGTTGACGCAAGCGACAGGGCCGGCCCGAACGGGCCGGCCCTGTTGCGCTATGCCTACTGGCCGCGGCCGGTCTTTTCCCGCAAGTCGTCGATCTTGCGGGACGCCTCGGCCTTGGTCAGGCCGTCCGGTACGTCCTCGTGCGCTTCGAACGGGTGTTCCACTACCCCGGGAACGTCAGTTCCATGCCGACCAACGCGTCGAACGAAAGACTCGGCGAGATCGGGGCGACCGACGGAGCCGCGACCGCGAACGTGGCGCCGAACGGATCGGCCAGCTCGGCGTAACTGCCAAGACTCATCGGCGTGGGAGCGATGACGACCCGGCCACCCAGCCGCAGCGCCGCCTCGGCGGCCTCGCCGCAGTCCGCAACCTGGAACGCGGCCCGCCAGCGCGCCGGCCGGGCTCCCGGAACCAGCCCGGCCATCGCGTCGTGGGCGGCTGTGAGCCAATCGCCGCGAGTGCCGGCGGTGCCGTCCTCGGCGCGCAGCAACCAGCCGAACGCCCGGCCGTAGAAGTCGGCGGCCGTCCGGGGGTCATCGGTGACGAGCTCGGGCCAGGCCATGGTGTTCGGCTCGCTGGCGGACTCCGCGCCGGTGAAGTCGGCTGCCTGCCACAGCCCGATGGCCGCGCCGCCGCGGTCCGCGACGATCGCGGACCGGCCGCCGTGCCCGTCGGCCGGCCAGCTCACGCACCGGCCGCCCGCGGCCGCCACCTGCTCCAGCACCGCATCGAGGTCGGGTGCCGCCAGGTAGGTGAGCCACCCGGCGGGCCGGTCGGCGCGGGCCCGGGTGAGCCCGGCGACGGCGCGGCCGTCCAGCCGGAAGCGATCCCCCGCGGGTTCCCAGCCGAACATCTCCGCGTAGAAGTCCTGCGCCCGGCCCGGGTCCGTGCTCGCCAGCTCGACCCAGCAGGGCGTCGCCGGCGCGAAACCTCTGATCCGCATGTGCCGCTCCATCGTGGACGTCGCCGATTGCCGACCACCATACGACAATCGATACGCTCTGCCACCGGGACGGGCTCCAATGTCGGAAATCTGCAGCTCCTTAAGGCGTCTCCGTAACAGATGGTGTTGGTTCGGTGCGCTCATTCGTACGATCGAGCAGCCGCATCACCGGGGTGGCGGCAACACCGTGCACCACCACGGAGACGAGCACGACGAAGCCGACCGTCGCCCACAACAGATCCGCCCGCGGAAGATCGATGTGGGCGACGGCGTAGGACAGGTAGTAGAACGACCCGATCCCGCGGATCCCGAACGCCGCGATCACGGCGTGCTCGGCCGCGCGACCCGGCGCGCCGCGCAGCGACAGGAGGCCGGCCAGCGGCCGCACCACGAAGATCAAGGACAGGCCGGCCAGCGCGGCCGGCCAGGTCAGCGGCGCCAGCAGGCCGCCGACCACCGCACCCCCGAAGAGCAGCAGCAACAGTACGGTGAGCAGCCGCTCGGTCTGCTCCGCGAAGTCGTGCAGCACCTGGTGGTATTCGTGCGAGCTTTCCGCGGAGCGGATGGCGCGGGCCGCCACGAACACGCCAGGAAGCCGTACCCGCCGGCCAGCTCGACGAGCCCGTACGCGAGGAAGGTCGCCGCCAGCGCGAGGAAGCCCTCGGAGTGCCGGGACAACCGCAGTGAGTGCCGCTTGGCCCGGAAGAAGAGCCGACCCAGCATCTTGCCGACGAGCAGGCCGCCGAGGATGCCGGCGGCGCACTTGTACAGCACATCCCGCGCCAGCCATTCGCCGAACCAACCGCCCCCGGCGGCGAGCGCCATGGCGATGGCCGCGTTCACGAACGGGAACGCCAGGCCGTCATTGAGCCCGGCCTCGCTGGTCAGCGCGAACCGGACCTCGTCCTCCGAGTCCTCCTCGTCGGTGGGCTCGCCGACCTGGACGTCCGACGCGAGGACCGGGTCGGTCGGCGCGAGCGCGGCGCCGAGCAGCAGCGCCGCGGCCGGTACCAGCCCGGCCCACCACCAGCCGAGCAGCGCCACCGCCGCGATCGTCACCGGCATTGCGATGGCGAGCAGCCGCCACGTCGACGCCCAGCGGCGACGTCCCCACGGTCGGTCGATCTTGAGGCCGGCGCCCATCAACGCGACGACGACGCCGACCTCGGTGAGATGCTCGGCGAGCGCGGGGTGGGCCAGCGGATCCGCGTCGGGCAGTCCGAGCGGCAGCGCGAAGACCACCATGCCGAGCGCGAGGAACGCGATCGGCAGCGACAGCGGCCGCCGCTCGAGCACGCGCGGCAGGATGCCGGCCAGCAGCGCGCCCACGCCGATCAATGCGAAAACCAGATCGGAGAGCTGCACGCTTGTTGACTGCCCGCCCTCCCGCGAGAACATGCCATCTGGCAAGCGGTTGTCCGGCCGGGCTGGTGGGTAGGTGAACGGAATGAACCCGCGCGGCAGAAACCATCCAAGGGTTGCCGTCGTGACCGGGTCCGAGTCGGGGATCGGCCGGGCCGTCGCGGTGGCGCTGGCCGAATCCGGGTACGACGTAGGGATCACCCGCCATCGTGACATCGAGCATGCCCAGCGCACGGCGGACGAGGTACGCAAGACCGGTCGACGCGCCGAGATCCGCGCATTCGACCTGACCCGGCTGCCGGAGGCGGCCGAGGTGGTCGATGATCTCGCCGACGCGCTCGGCGGGATCGGCGTGCTGGTCAACTGCGCCGGCACCGGGATCTCGACGCCGGTGCTCGACACCAGTTGGCGCGACTGGCGCACGGTGCTCGCGGTCGATCTGGACGGGCCGTTCATGTGCGCGCAGCGGGCTGCCCGCCTGATGGTCGCCGCGAGGCGGGGCGGCCGGATCATCAACGTCACCAGCGTGCACGAGACCGCGCCGCGGGTCGGTGCGGGTGCGTACTGCGCGGCCAAGGGTGGGCTCGGCATGCTGACCCGGGTCATGGCCCAGGAGCTGGGCGAGTACGGCATCACGGTGAACGCGGTCGCGCCCGGCGAGATCGCCACTCCGATGACCGGGCGAGAGGACATCGACCCGACCAACGTGCACCGGCCCGGAGTGCCCCTGGGGCGGCCCGGCGACGCCCGCGAGGTCGCGGCGGTAGTGGCGTTCCTGGCCAGTCCGGAGGCGTCATACGTGACGGGAACGTCCTGGCCGGTCGACGGCGGCATGCTGACCATGGGTCCGCAGGCCGGGTCGCACCTGACCTCGGACGATTGGCGGCGCGCCTAAATCGCGGCGATCGCGCTGCGGTCGAGCGTCGCCAGCGGGGCGGCCGGGTCCTCGTAGGTCGCCACGGCGCCGGCATCTCGCGGCTCGGCGGCGCTCGTACCGCCGCAGGTCAGGTCGATGCACGCGATGCTCAGACCCGCCGCCAGGACGTCCCACACCGATGCTCGAGGATCATGTCGGCACCCATGCACACCCGGTCTGCTCATGCGGGCCTCGATGTCATGCGGCCTGGCTACCCGGGATCAGCATCTCGAACCAGACCGTCGAGCCCCGTACGGTCGGATCGGTGCCCCAGGTGTCGCTGAGCTCCTCGATGAGCCCCAGGCCGCGACCTCGGCTGCTGAGCGCGTCGGTACGGGCCCGGGCCACGCTGCCGCGCGTGCCGGTGTCCGCGACCGAGACCAGCAGGCGCTCGGCGTTCAGATCGATGTGCACCTGGGCCGGGGTGCCGGCGTGCAGCAGCGCGTTCGTGGTGAGCTCGCTCGTGCAGAGGATCGCTGCGGTGATCACCGACTCCGGCACCGACCATTCGCGCAGGTGGGTCGTCATCCACTGGCGCACCCGGCTCGGGCCGGTCGGCTCGGCGGGGACCACCATCGTGGCGGAGCGGCTCGTCGCGATCGCGTGCTCGACCGCTAGCACCGCTACGTCGTCGTCGGTGGGCCTGGGGACCGCCGCGGTCGCCAGCGAGCACAGATTGCGCGGGTCGCTGCTCGCCGATCCCGCGGCCGTGGCGACCAGCGCGTCGAGGCCGTCGCTGAGCGGCTGGCCGCGGCGCTCCACGACGCCGTCGCTGAACATCAGGATGGCGTCGCCCGGCTCGAGCCGCACCACCCCGGTCTGCCAGCGGCCGCCGAGGCCCAGCGGAGCGCCCGGCGGGACCTTCACCAGCTCGGCGGTCGGCGGGTCGCCCTGGATGCCGGCGCGGCGCAGCACGGGCGGCGGGTGGCCGGCGCTCGCCAGCGTGATCGTGCCGTCGGCCGGGTCGAGCAGCCCGTAGACGACGGTCACGAAGATCTCCTCATTGCGCGATTCCGCGCCGAGCGACCCGACCAGGCGGTCCAGCCCGGCGAGCACGCTGGGCGGGGACGGATCGGTCAGCGCGAGCGCTCGCAGCGCGGCTCGGACCTGCCCCATCACCGCGGCGGCCCGGACGTCGTGCCCGGCGACGTCGCCGAGCACCATGGCGAGACGGCCGTCGGTCAGCTCGAACGCGTCATAGAAGTCGCCGCCCGCGGCGTTGCCGTCGACGCCGACGTCGTAGCGGGCCGCGATGCGGAACCGGTCCAGCTCCGGCAGGTGCTCGGGGAGCATGCTGCGCTGGAGCAGCTGGGCCGTACCGTGCTGAGCCTCGAACCGGCGGGCCCGCTCGGCGGCCTGCCCGATCAGCTCGGCCGCCGCGTTGAGCAGCGCGCGCTCTGCCGGCAGCCAGGTGTGCGGGGTGCGATAGCCGATGGTCAGCGCGCCGCGTAGCGACGCCGTCCGCAGCGGTAACGCGGCCAGCGCGCGGATGCGCCGCTCATACCGGTCGGTCGCCACCTTCCGCAGTGGCTCGCCGTCCGGCTGGAACGACGCCCGGGCGGTCTGCCCGGCCACCACCAGCGGCGAATCCGTGTCGCCGGCGATCCGCTTCCACAGCGGCGGCAACCGCTCGTCCGCCTCGTCCAGCATCTCGCCGCGGATCCGGCGCACGTAGCGGTACGCGGGCCCGTCGTCGACGGCGAACACGCAGTGGTCGACATCGAAGGAGGCCATCGCGTACTGGAGCACGACGCGGGCGACGTCGTCGATGGTCAGCGCGCCCGCGAGCCGCGACGTCAACTCACCGAGGCTCTGCAGCCGCTGGGTCACCTGGGTGGTCTCCGCGGCCACCGTCAGGACGCCTACGATCGCGCCGTGCCGGTCCCGAACCGCCGAGTGGCCGCGCGTGAAGAAGGCCTGCTCGACCCGGCCCGACGTGCCGCGCGGCATCGGCACCTGCGTCTCGGGCTCGAGGAACGGCTGGCCGGTGCGGTAGACGTCGTCGATCACGTTGCCGACGCCGGGAGCCGCCCAGAACTCGGCGAACACCGCGGCCGCCGGCCGGCCCAGCGCGGCCGGGTGCGTGGCGCCGATCACGTCCGCGTACGCGTCGTTGTAGATCAGCCGGTAGTCGTCGCCGTACGCGAGCGCCATCGGCACCGGAGAGGCGAGGATGACCTCGACGGCCGCCCGGACCACCGGATCCCAGCCGTCCATCGCGCCGAGCGGGGTGTCCTGCCAGGGGTACGCGCGCACCAGAGCGCCGCAACTGAGGGTCGCGTCCGGCCGCACGCCTGCCCGGTCGGGCAGCGTGGACATAAAGGAAGGCCTCGTCCCTCCCGTGCCGGCCATGCAGGAAGAGTATCCCGACTCCACCGTTTGGACGATGCCGCACCATCCGAGCGTCCGATAATTGACCGTTACGGCGCCCGCGTCGCGTTGCGATCCGGCCAAGGTGCGGCGGCGTGCCCGGACCCCTTCGGCGGAACACGGCCGAGCCACCTATGGTCGGTGGAGGCCGGTGGCGTGCCGGCTCTCGACCGGCGCGAAGGAGTGGGAGATGACCGGCGACCTGAGTCGCGGGCTGAGTGACATGTGGCGGTCCGTGCTGTTGTTCGTGCCGACGGCCTTGGCGTTCGTCGCGATCCTGGTCATCGGGTACTTCATCGCCCGGCTCGTGCGCACCCTCGTGGCGAAAGCGTTGCACCGGGTCGGATTCGATCGCGCGGTGGAGCGCGGCGCCATCGGACGTACGCTACGTGCCGGCAGGGTGGACGCGAGCGATCTGCTCGCCAAGATCGCGTTTTACGCCGTGCTGCTGTTCGCGTTGCAGCTGGCGTTCGGGATCTGGGGCCCGAACGCGGTCAGCGATCTGCTCAACGCTCTCATCGCGTGGTTGCCGCGGGCATTCGTGGCGATCGTCATCGTCGTGGTCGCCGCGGCGATCGCCGGAGCCGCCTACGACCTCATCGCCAGCGCGCTCGGCGGCCTGTCGTACGGCAAGTTGCTCGCCCGGGCCACCTCGGTGCTCATCATCACGCTCGGCGTCATCGCGGCGCTCGACCAGGTCCAGATCGCCACGGCAGTCACCCAACCGCTGCTGATCGCCGTGCTCGCCACGGTCGCCGGGGTGCTGATCGTCGGCGTCGGCGGGGGCATGATCCGGCCGATGCAGCAGCGCTGGGAGGGCTGGCTCGAGCGGGCAAGCACCGAGTCGGAGGCGATCCGCGAGCACGCTCGCTCGTACGCCGACGAACGTGCCCGCGCCGCCGCCGAGGCGGAGGCGGCGCGGCGTGCGGAGGAGGAGCGCAAGGCGGAAGAGGCCCGGCGGGCCGAGGAGGAGCGCAAGGCCGAAGAGGCGCGGCGGGCCGAAGAGGCGCGCAAGGCGGAGGAGGCCCGGCGCGCGGAGGAGGCGCGCAAGGCCGAGGAGTCCCGGCGCGCCGAGGAGGCTCGGCGAGCCGAGGAAGCCCGCAAGGCGGAGGAAGCCCGGCGCGCGGAGGAGGCGCGCAAGGCCGAGGAGGCCCGGCTGGCCGAGGAAGCGCGGAAGGCAGAGGAAGCCCGCCGCGCCGAAGAGGCACGGCAGGCCGCCGAAGCCCGGCGGGTGGCGGAGGAACGGCGCGCTGAGCAGGCCCGCCAGGCGGAGGAGGCGCGCGCCGCCGAGGCCGCGCGCAGGGCACAGGAGGAAGCCGCTCGAGTGGAGGCCGCGGCTGCCCGGGTGGCGGAGGCCGAAGCGGCCCAGCAGCGCGACCTACAGGCGGTCGCGGAGAACGACGCGGTGGTGCCCGGCCGGCCGGCGGCCGGCGGCACCGCCGAGGCGAACGCGGCAGCCGGCGGCCGGCCTGTGCCGCAGGGCACGGCCGAGGCCGAGCCGGCCGGACAGCGTACCGATGGACAAGTCCCGCCTGACGTAACGGCCGCCGAGCAGACGCAGGTGATCGAGGTCCAGGAGCCACCGCCGGCGCCGAGCGGCCGGCGAGTCGCGGACACCGCCGTCGACCTGCCCGTCGTCGACGACCGCCCGCACATGATCCCCGGATTCGACCGCTACGACGAGGACGACACCGCCGAGGTGATCGACGTCGCGGCCGACAGCGACCGGACCGCGGCGCTCCCGCGACCGGGCGCATCGGAGGTCGACGACACCCAGGTCATCCCGGGCGACGTGCCGCCGGACACGGGCGGCGGCTCGCGCCGGTCGCGCTTGCGCCGGCGCCGCTGAACCGATGCACCCGGGAAACCAGGACCCGGCAGGCGCAGGGGAGGGGCCCATGACCGACGGCCCGGACAGCGCACACCAGCGGAGCGAGGGGCTTGACGACCTGACCGTCGAGGCGCTGGGCAAGCTCAGCGAGGCCCTCGAGGTCGTGGAGCGCGTCCGCGGGCATCTGTACGCGATGCACCAGCTCACCGGCACGGCCGATTTCATGCTGGACGACGCCGTGGCTCTGTTCAGGCAGGCCGGTCACACGAAGATGGCCGACCGGATTCAGCACGAGCTGATCGGTCGCAACGTCATCCCGGGGCACTGGACGTTCCAGATCGTCGAGGAGTACGACGACGGTTACTACGCCGAGTTCAAGGGCATCGAGAAGGACGCCCGGGACGAGTTCGCCGAGGGCAAGCGGCATCTGTACGAGGCCGAGCTGAAGGAGAAGCGGCGCACCCACGGCCGCAAAGGCCACGAAGCGCTCTAGCTGAGCTGGCTGGCCTCGCTCCACTCGGCCGGCTCGCCCGCGCCAAGTCCAGTCGATCATGGGGTTAGCGCGCTCGAATCGGACGAAACACCGTCCCAACCCCATGATCAACAAGGTGGTCCGGAACGATCATGGGGTTAGGGTCGGGCGAAACGGACGAACCGCCGTCGTAACCCCATGATCAACGCGAGGGAGGGCGGACGATCATGGGGGCGCGGAGAGGGGCAACCGGGGGGCGCTTAGTCGGTGGGGTTGGGGCGGCGGCCGGCGTCGTCGGCGATGATCACGGCGGCCACGATCAGAGCCACCACGATGGCGAAGAGCCACGACGCGTCGTCGATGAGCTTGGCGGCGAGCGGGGCCTGGAACGCGGCGAGCAGGAAGCCAAGCCAGGCGAAGCGGCGCTGGCGCAGAGACAGGAAGCCGGCAGGTCGCATCCGGACAGTGTTACCGGATCCGGACGGATCGCCCTCACCCGTTCGGCCGATTCTCCGTTGTCCGATGGTGCCCACTGCGCTGAGTCGGCGCCACTCAAGGTTCGGTGCGTCGGCGCCGCGGGCGGCGGGAGGTGTGGTCCGGCGGGCGGGGTAGCCCGTACCGAAAAGGATCGCAAGATCAGTGCGGCCCGGACCGGGTCCGGCGGCCGCTCCCGGTCGACCGCAGGCTACCCGCCGACCCGGACGCGAAACGGCCGCCGGACCGGGGTCCGGCGGCCGCCCCCGGTTGACCGCAGGCTGCCCGCCGACCCGGACGCAAAGCGGCCGCCGGACCGGGGTCCGGCGGCCGCTGTCGTGTCGGTCAGGCGTCCGGCCTGTCCACCTGGCCGCGCCAGGCGCCGGTCTCGACGCCGCCGCGGCCCTCGATGTACTCCTTGAACCGCTTCATGTCACCCTTGACCTGCCGGTCCAGGAAGCCGAGCTTGTCGCCCGCCTTCTCCGTGAAGCCCTGCGGATCGAACTCCATCTGGCACGTCACCCGGGTGTGAGTGTCATCGAGCCGATGGAACGTCACCACGCCGGCCTGCTTGCTGCCCTCGATCGACGTCCATGCCACCCGCTCGTCGGGGAGCTGCTCGGTGATCTTCGCGTCGAACTCGCGCTTCACGCCGTCGATGTCCGTCTTCCAGTGAGTGGTGGTGGCGTCGAGCTGGCGGATCTCGCTCACGCCGGTCATGAAGCGCGGGAACTCCTCGAACTGGGTCCACTGGTTGTACGCGGTGCGTACCGGCACGTTGACGTCAACGGACTCGGTAACGGTACTCACGGTGTTTCCCTCCTCGTTGTGGTTTCCCGCCGTCTGATGGCTTGCCACACCTCGGTGACGGTCCGGAACGTGGTGTCCCCGGGGAGGCGGCTCAACGCCTCCAGGACGTCGTCCGGCGCGTCCAGGTTGCGCGCGCTGCGGATGAGCGCGTCCCGGTCGCCCGGCAACGCCGACCGGCCGATGTAGCTGCCGAAGCGGCTCAGCGCCTCCGCCTCGGGGTTGCCCACGCCGGCCGGCTCGCCGCGGCCGAGGTCCTCCTCCTCGTCCGGGATTTCGGAAACCTCCGGCTGGTCCTCGCCCGGCGGCTCGGGCATCTTCCACTCCTCGGCACGGCCGCCCGCGACGCCCTGAACGATGCCGCGGACCTCCTCGGCCATCTCTTCGTCGACGCGGGGACTGTGCTTGTTGCTCCCACGATCCATGACTCCGGAGTTGCCCCGGCCGTCCCGGGCTAAACCGCCGCCGGAGCCGGTGTTTCGGACAAACGGAGCAGGGTACGGTGCGCCGGTGGACGGTGCGGACGCGATCGTGATCGGGGCGGGGCACAACGGGCTGGTCGCCGCGAACATGCTCGCCGACGCCGGGTGGGACGTCCTGGTCCTCGAGGCCACGCCGCACCCCGGCGGCGCGGTGCGGTCCGGCTACGTGACCGCGCCCGGCTATCTGAGTGATCTGTTCAGCTCCTTCTACCCCCTCGCGTACGTGTCGTCGGTGATGAAATCGCTCCACCTCGGCGACTACGGGCTGCGCTGGATCCACGCGCCGGACGTGTTCACCCACCTGTTGCCGGACGGCCGCGCCGCGACGGTCAACCGCGATCTGGAGACCACGATGGCCTCCATGGAGCGGTTCACCCCCGGCGACGGTGCGCGATGGCAACACGCGTACGAGGATTGGCGCGCGCTGTCCCGGGAGATGCTGGACGCGCTGTTCACGCCGTTTCCGCCGGTTCGAGCGGGCATCGGCCTCGCCCGGCGGCTCGGCGTCGGCGGCGCGCTGCGCATGGGCCGGCGGCTCGTGCTGTCGGTCCGCGAGCTCGGCGAGGAGATGTTCCGGGGCGAGGGCGCGACGCTCGCGCTGGCCGGCTGCGCGTTGCACACGGACCTCTCGCCGGAGGACGCGGGCGGTGGCGTGTACGGCTGGTTGCTCGCGATGCTTGGCCAGCAGCACGGCTGGCCGGTGCCGGTCGGCGGCGCGCAGCGGATCACGTCGGCACTGGTATCCCGGCTCGAACAACGCGGCGGCCGCATCATCTACGAGACCCCGGTGACGCGGATCCTGATCGCCCGCGGCCGGGCCATGGGGGTACGGACGTCCGACGGCCGGACCTGGCGCGCCCGCCGCGCGGTCCTCGCCGACGTGCCCGCGCCGGCGCTGTATCTCGACATGGTGGGTGCGCGCTGGCTACCACCGCGCTTCGTCGAGGACCTGTCCCACTTCCGCTGGGATGGTTCTACGGTCAAGATCGACTGGGCCGTATCGGCGAAGATGCCGTGGAAGAATCCGGCCGCCGCGGGCGCCGGCACGGTGCACCTGGGCGCCGACCTGAACGGCCTGACCCGGTACGCCGCGCACCTGGCCGCCGGCGAGGTGCCACCGAACCCGTTCCTGCTGCTGGGCCAGATGACCACGGCGGACCCGTCCCACTCGCCGCCCGGGACCGAATCGGTGTGGGCGTACACCCACCTGCCGCACCGGCTGTCGTGGTCCACCGCCGAGATCGACGAACACGTCGCCCGCATGGAAGCGGTCGTGGAGGACCACGCACCGGGCTTCGGCCGGCTTGTGGTCGGCCGCAACGTGTTCTCCCCGGCCGACCTGCAACGCGAGGAGCCAAGCCTGGTCGGCGGCGCGCTGAACGGCGGCACAGCGGCGCCGTCACAGCAGCTGTTCCTGCGACCGATCCCGGGCCTGGGGCGCGCGGACACTCCGGTGGACCGGCTGTTCCTGGCGAGCGCGTCGGCGCACCCCGGCGGGGGAGTGCACGGAGCACCGGGCGCCAACGCGGCGCGGGCGGCGATGGCGCGGAACCGGTCCGTGACAGGCGGTCTCTATCAGGCGGCCAACGGCGCCGCGAACCGGGCGATCTACCGCTGATCGCGCGCCCGTTCGCCCGCTCGGGTCTTCTCGCGTTCGGCGAGGTCGGACAGACGGCGTAGCGACTCGACGTTGCGCTGGTGCAGGACCAGGTCGTTGATCTTGTTGCGGAGCTGCGCCAACGGGCCCGCGTGGAAGTCCTCGTGCATCGTGATCCGGGTCGCCGACGGGCCGACCGGTTCGAGATCGAACCGTACCGTCGCCTCGCCGAGCGGCCATACTCCGGCCTTCAGCGTGAGCGACCGGTTCGGCTCGCAGGCCAGCACCTCGGACGCGTCTTTGACGGAGAGCGGCCACGGGCCCACCTTGTGGTGCAGCCTGGCGGCGGGCGCCGGCCAGTCCGGGTCCACGTCCCGGATGTGCGCCGAGCCGACCACCCAGTCGCTGTACGTCCAGCCGTCGGCGAGTACGGCGAACACCCGGTCGGGCGGGGCTGGGACGATACGCTGCACGGTAGCCACGTCGTCCGCGATACCCCGGTTTCGCCGTTGGTAACGAGGGTCACGTTTACGGTTTTCGGGCGTAGGGCATGCTGCAACGCGTCTCAAGACGTTCGGGAGGGGGACGCCGTGCGCGTCGCGATGATCTCGGAGCACGCCACTCCACTGGGTCTGGGCGGACAACACAGCCACGTCGCCGACCTCTCGACCGCGCTCGCCGAACTCGGCCACGAGGTCCGGGTCTACACGCGCCGCGACAGCCCGGACCTGCCCGCCGTCGTGGGGCTGTCCGCGGGCGTCAAGGTGGTGCACGTGCCCGCGGGGCCGGCCGCGAAGGTCCCGGCCGATCTGCTGCTGCCGCATATGGGCGACTTCGCGCGGTGGCTGGGCAACGAGTGGCGCGCGGGCGACTGGAAACCCACCGTCGCGCACGCCCACTTCTGGACGAGCGGGCTGGCGGCCGTCACCGCCGCCCGGCAGGTCGGCATTCCCGTAGTCCAGTCGTTCCACGAGCTGGGCGGGACCGAGGCAACGGCCACGGGCCCGTCGCGGGCCGGCTACGAGCGGGCGCTCGGCCGGGCCGTCGACCGGGTCGTCGCGCAGAGCCAGGACGAAGTACGAGGCCTGGTGCGCATCGGCGTGCCCCGGGCACAGCTGACGGTCGTGCCCGCCGGCGTGGACAGCGCCCGGTTCACCCCGGACGGCCCGGCGGTCGAACGTGATCCCGACCGCCCCCGCATCCTGTCGGTCGGCCGGCTGGTCGAGCGCAAGGGCTTCGGCGACGTGATCCAGGCCATGCGGTACGTGCCCGGCGCCGAGTGCGTCGTCGTGGGCGGCCCGCCCGCCGAGCAGCTCACGGCCGACCCGCAGGCCAAGCGGCTGCGCGCGGTCGCCGAGCAGCTCAAGGTCGCGGACCGGTTCCGACTCGTCGGCGGCGTGCCCCCGATGGACATGCCACGCTGGTACCGCTCGGCGGACGTGCTCGTGGCGGCGCCCTGGCAGGAGCAGTTCGAGTTGGCGCCGCTGGAGGCGATGGCGTGCGGCGTACCGGTGATCGGAACGACCGTGGGCGGTCTCACCGAAACCGTCGTGGACGGCCTGACCGGCGATCTGGTGCCGGCGCGCGATCCGCGCGCGCTGGGCAGCGCATTGCGCCGCCTGGTGAACGACAAGGTCCGCCACTTCGCCTACGCGACCGCCGCGCTGGACCGGGCTCGGCAGGCGTACTCGTGGAAACGCGTCGCCGCCCAGATCGGATCCGTCTACTCGGCCGTTGCCGGGCTGCGCCGATCCAACCCGGAGACGGTGGCGTAGGCCTTGGCGGCGGTGGCGTAAGCCACCATCCACCGACTGGTTGATCCGGGCCGTCGCCAGCCGGGGCAGCATCAATCGTGAGACCGCGCGCAAACTCTTCATCAGCGAGGCGACGGTCAAACCCATTTGCTTCACATGTACGCGAAACTGGGCGTTCGCGATCGTGCCGCGGCCGTCGCGGCGGCGTTCGAGCGCGGCCCGCTCGGCGGCGAGGGCTGACGCGGGGTCGCGTGCCGGGTCGGCTCAACGCTCCCGGATGAGTTTGGCCGCCGCGGCAGCGGCAGGCGCGGCCTCGTCCCGGGCGGACTCCATCGCCGCGAGCGCGACACGGGCGCCAAGGCCGGCCTGAAGTTTCTCCTTCATCGCGCGCAGGCCGATGTCGGCAGGCACGAACGTCTCGACGCGACCGGCGAGCACGCCAAGCGCCTCCTGGACGTCCGGTGCGGTGGGGGCGTCCGGCTCTGGACTGAGGAGCTTCGCCGCTACCGGGGTGCGGACCGCGGCCGGGTCCGCGCCCACGTACCGGGCGAGCTCGACCAAGCCGGCGTCCGCCCACGCGACCTGCCATCCGGCCCACACCCTGCGGTAGCCGTCGAGCATGGCCGTGCGATAGGCCGGCAGCGCTCGGGTGGTGAAGAACAGCAGCACCTGCCGGTCGGCATCGATCAGCGCGCCGCCATCGCAGACGTCGTCGGTCCACCAGCCGGTCAGCTCGCCCCGGTCCTCCCAGTGCGCGGCCGCCGCCTCCGGCCCGGCGCCGAGCGCATAGTCCAGTCCCATCCCGGCGCCGCCGGCCAGGCGGCGATTCGTGACGTGTCCGTCGCGGACCACGATCCAGTGCACTCGGCTCCCCACGGCCGGGCACTTTATCGATGCAACCCCTACGCCATCGAGCGGGGCTCGCCGCGATACGTGCCGAAGGACCATCTGTTGCCCTCCGGGTCACGGGCCATGAAATCCCGCGAGCCGTAGTCGGTGTCGAACGGCTGCCGGACGATCTCCGCGCCGGCCGCGGCCGCGCGCGCGTGCAGCCCGTCAATGTCGTCAGCGACCACGTAGCAGCCGAACGTGCCCGGCTTCAGCGCGAACGCGTCGTCCGCGTCTTCGCGGGCTGAGCCAAGCATGATGCCGCCGCCCAGCGGCCAGCTGAGCTGCGCGTGGTCGACGCGGTCGCCGTCGCTGTACACGACGGTCTCCTCGAAGCCGAACGCGTCGACGAGGAAACGGATGAGCCCGCGGGCGTCCCGCGCCCGCAGCGTGGGCCACACCTGGGGTGGCGGTGTCTTCGAGTCGGTCATGGCGTCAATCCTCGTCGGCGAAGACGGCCTGGGCTTGGACAAAACCGATCTCGTCCGCCATCCACCGCGACGGCGAACAACCCGCGAACGCGCGGAACTCGCGTGCGAGGTGCGCCTGGTCGAAGTACCCGGCGGCGGCTGCCACGTCGGCCAGGCGTACGCCCGGCGCCAGCCTGCGCCGGGCCCGGTCGAAGCGCACCACCCGCGCCGCCTCCTTGGGCCGTAGGCCCACCTCGGCTTGGAACCGATTGGTCAGATGCCGGGCGCTCCACTCCACCTCGGCCGCCAGCGCGCTTACCGGCACGTCCCCGCCCACGGCGAGCAGCCGGCGGAACACGTGCACCACGTCCGGATGGACCTCGGCCTCGCGCGAGCGCACCAGCCGGCACAGCATCTCGTCGAGCGCCGCGAACCGCGCCGGCCAGGTGGCCTCGAGCCGCAGTCGCTCCCGCAACTGGCTCACCACCGCCGCGCCGGCGACCGCGGCCAGGTCCGTGTCGACGTTGGCCAGCTCGCCCGCGGGCAGCCCGAACAGCGCGCGGCAGCCGAGCGGGTTGACCGCCACCTGCACGCCGGACTGCTGCCCACCCTGCTCGATAGTGGCCGGCGTCAGATGAAGGCCGCCGATCAGCGCGTCGTACCGCCCGGGCGCCTGCCGGTGGTCCGGGTGGGCGGCGACGACCAGCGGATCGTCGATGGTCAGGATCAACGTCAGGTACGGCGAGGGCAGCCCGCGATGCTGCCGTGGCGGGAGCCCGCGCTGCCGGTAACCGGTGTAGTGGCCCACGTACGGCCGCAGCGCCGGCGACGGCCGGGCCTGCGCGTACTCGTTGACCTCCACGAGAGAAGCATCCCAGAAGTGCGCGGATGCCGCGGCCACCGGCCCGTCAGGCGAGCGCTTTGGCGAGGTCGTCGCGGAACTCGCGCTCGGTCTCGGTGACCGTCTCGCTACCGATGCCCAGCACGCCACCGGTGGAGGCCGCGCCGACCACGGACTCCGCGATCTCCACGAGCCAGTGCTTGTACGTCTCCGCGTCCGACCCCGACGCCTTGCCGGCGAGCAGCGCCGCCGCCTGGGCGGCCCGTTCCACGACATCCTTCCCGTACCCGATCGGGTCGGCCGGCTCGATCACCGGCGGATCCTCGCCCAGCTCGGGGTCGCCGGCCTGGTCCACCACCGCGGCGGCGATCGCGGCGACCAGCGGACTGGCCGACACGCGTGCGTCGGCGATCTCGGCGAGCCCGGCTTCGTTCTCGGCGCGGGTCTTGCGGGCGCCGTCGGGCGCCGCGGCACTCGCCGCGGTGAGAACCGCCTGCGGGAGCCCGACGAGCAGGCCCCACTCGGAGTCGGTGAAGCCCAGCCTGGTGTACATCGGTTCGTCCGTCACTCGATGTCCCTCACTCACGTCTTGTCGGTGACCAGCAGCGCATTCTCCCGCACCACC
>DASYTU010000005.1:0-12216 GCA_036001925.1 Actinoplanes sp. | reverse complement strand
GGAGGGAGCGAAGCGACCGCAGCGACTGCGGTATCTCACCGGTTACAAGGCGCGAGCCGCCGAGCGACAGCGAGGCCAGCCAGCTCAGCGCGAGCCGCCGAGCGATAGCGAGGCCAACCAGCTCCGCGAGCGCCGCCGGTGAGATGCCGCACCAAGCGGAGGGAGCGCAGCGACCGCAGCGACTGTGGCATCTCACCGGTTATAAGGCGTGAGCCGCCGAGCGGAGCGAGGCCAGCCAGCTCAGCGCGAGCCGCCGAGCGAAGCGAGGCCAGCCAGCTCCGCGAGCGCCGCCGGTGAGTTGAGGGCCGGGGCGGCGGCTGCGGGGTTTGCGGTCGTCGCTCCGGCCCTCAACTCAGCGGTTACAAGGCGCGAGCCGCCGAGCGACAGCGAGGCCAGCCAGCTCAGCCAGCTCAGCCACCCAGCTCAGTAAGCGACAGACTCCGGCGACTCCACGATGGGGATCGCCAGCGCGTCGCGCAACTCCTCGGCGGCGGCCCGTTCGCTCGCCTGTTCGGTCGAATACGCCAGCAACACCGCTTCTTCGGCCGCCTCCGCCGCCTCCGTGCACCGCTCGGCCGCCGCCAGCACGCGGGCCCGCACCATCGCTGTCACCACGCCGCTTCGGACGTCCTCGGCCTGCGCTTCCTGTGCCCTGTTGATCCAGATCAGCGCCGCGTCCACCCGCCCGTCCGCGAGCAGAGCCGACGCGTACGAGGCCAGCGCGTGCTTGCGGGAGAACAGCAACGACGGCGAGCACGCGTCGCTCGCGATCGGCGCGAGCAGCCCGATCGCGGTGGCGGCGTCGCCGGCCCGCAGCCGCGCCTCGGCGAGCAGCGCCCGCGGCCCGACCTGTGCTGGGGCGAGCGGGTTGTGCGGCTCGACCGCCGCCATCACCCGGCGGGCGTCGGCCTCGGCCGCTTCGATGTCGCCGCGCTGCAGGTAGGTGAAGCCGCGCAGCGTGCCGGCCATGCCGAGCAGCAACGGGTGCCCGGTGCGGTCCGCGAAGTCGAGCGCGCCGGTGAGCAGGTCGATGGCGTGTTCGGGCTCGCCGAGCCCGCGGGCGATGCTGCCCCGGACCACGAGCGCAAGGCCGCGTCCCCAGTCGTCGCAGACCGCGGCAAAGTGCGCGTATGCCTGGCGCGCCTCACGATCCGCCTCGGCCAGGTCGCCAAGTTCGGAGGCCGCGTACGCCTCGACGGCCCGCAATGTGCCCACAGCCCATCCCTCGCCGACCCGGTCGCCGAACGGCAGGAAGATCCGGGCCAGCCGCCGCGACTCCTGTAACCGTCCCGCGAGCAGCCGGGCGAACGCCGTGGTGCCGCGCAGCCATGACCGCCCGACCGGGTCGCCGAGCTCGGCGAAGAGCCGGGCCGCGCGGCCCAGGACCGCGTCGGTGCCGGAGAAGTCGCCCCGGGTGGTCGTCACCCAGGCCAGGTTCTGCAGCGCCCACGCCTGCCCGTGCCGGTCGCCGGCGGCGAGCGTGACCTGGTACGCGTCCGCGAACCGGCTACTTGCCTGGCTCAACTTGCCGGCCAGGAAGTCGGCCATGCCGAGGCGGCGCATGGCGTTGGCCCGCTCGGGCGCCAGTTCCGCGTCCGTGGCGACCGCGAGCGCCTCCTGCCAGGCCGCGACCGCCCGTTGCCCGTCGCCCAGCGCCTCGTGTGCGCGCCCGACGACCAGCAACGCCTCGGCGCGGCTCACCGGCTCGTCGTCGGCGCCTTCGGCGATCTTCTCGCCGTACGCCAGCGCCTCGTCGGCGCGACCCAGGCGCAGCAGCGCGCGGGCGTGGACGAGCTGGTCGGAGCGCGGCAACCCGTCCTTGGCGATGGCGGCGGCCCGCTCGGCGAAGGCGATGGACGCGGCCGGCTCGACGTTAGCGAGCGCCCGCCGGGCCAGCCGGCTCAGCGCAGCGACGCCGAGGGGCGCCACGTCGCGGACGGCGGCGTCGGGCCGCAGGCGTACGGCGTCCGCCAGCTCGACCGCACACTCGACGTGGGTGGCCACGAACGCGTCCCGCTCGTTCTCGGTGAGACTCAGCCGGCTCGCGCCGTCGTACCCCAGCTTGGTGATCGTCTCCGGCGCGGCCCAGGTGGCGAGGTACGCGTGCCGGTCCGCGAGGTCGGCCTTGCCGATCCCGGAGTACGCGGCCTCGCGCATCAGCGGCGTGGTGAACGCGTACCCACCGCGGATCCGGTGCAGCATGCGCCGCTGCAGCAGCTCGTCGACCGCCCGCTCGAGCTCGACCGCGGCGACCGCGCCAGGGCGGGCATCGCTCAACGTGCGCCGTTCGCGCAGCGCCTCGATGACGCCGGTCGGCACGGTGTCCCCGACGACCGCCGCGTCGCGTAGCACTCCGCGCGGTTCGGGCGGCAGCGCGTCGATGCGGGCCGCGAGCACCGCCGCGAGGTCGCGGGAAAGGAGCTGGCTGCCGCCGAGCGAGCCGTCCGCGAGCTGCCATTTGCCGGCCGCGTTCGCACCCACCGCGGGCGTCAGCGCGCCGCGCTCCATCAGCAGCGTGACCAGCTCGGCCAGGTAGAACGGGTTGCCCTGTGCGGTGGCGAGCAGCCGGTCCGCGTCGGCCTGCGGCAGCTTGCCCCCGCTCAGGTACGAGGTGAGCAGCCGCGCCGCGTCCGCACCGCGTAGCGGCGGCAGCGTGTGGACCTCGGCGTCGGCGAGCCGGGTCAGCGCGCCCGCGGTCCGGACCAGCTCGGGGCGGCCGAGCAACAGCACCACGACGGAACCGTCGAGTTTCGACAGCGTGCTTCCCAGCGCGTCGATCGTTTCGGCGGTGGCGTCGTGCAGGTCGTCAACGATGACCAGCAGCGGCGCCTCCTGGGCGAGCGCATTGAGCAGGCCGGCGACCGCGACCGGGATGGTCTCCACGTCGGGGACGGTGCCGGCGGGCTGCCAATCCGCCACGGCGGTCGGACCGACCGGGTTGGCCGGCGCCTCGCCGTAGCCGAGCAGCGCGAGCAGCCGATCGATGTCTATGTCGGGCGCCTGGCCCTCGCGGGAGAGCCGGGCCACGAGCTTGCGTAGGCGTTCCTCCACCACGGGTCGGGTGACGACGGCGACCACATTCTTGGGCAGGCCCACGGACTTGCGGACGATGTCGGCCAGCGGAGCGAACCGGCGTCGTTCTCCGAACGCGCGGCAGCGCGCCCGGAGCACGCGGGCGCCGGTGTGCCCCGCGAACCGCCCCGAACCGGCGTCGTAGCCAGCGGCGAAGCGCTTCACCTCGGCGGCGAATCGGGTCTTCCCGATGCCGGCCTCCGCGGTCATCACCATGACCCGGGGCGTGTCCGAGTCGATCGCCTCGGCGAGCCGGCCGGCGACCCGGCCGAGTTCCGTCTCGCGCCCGACGAACGGCGCCTCGTCGCCGAGGCCCGACCTCATGCCCGGCGCGTCGTGCAGGCCGAGCAGCTCGTACGCGGGCACCGGCTCGCGCTTGCCCTTGAGTCGCAGCGGGCGCAGTTGCCGCCAGGCCGCGACGTGGCGGGTGCCGGCGGAGGTGCGCATCCCCGCGTAGACCGTGCCGACCGCGGCCGCGTCGGCCAGACGCGCCGCGGTGTTGACCGTGTCGCCGATGACCGTGTACTCGATCGAAGCTTGGATGCCCGCCATGACCTCGCCGGTGTTCAACCCGACGCGCAGGCCGAGCGGGGCGCCGCCGCCGCGTTCGTCGTCGAGCACCCGGCGTACCGCTCGCTGCATGGAAAGGGCCGCGCGGACCGCACGTTCGGCGTCGTCCTCGTGCGCGACGGGCGCCCCGAACACGGCCATGATGCCGTCGCCGGTGAGCTTGTCGACGTGGCCGCCGAAGGTCTTGACCGCGCCCGCGAGCGCAGCGAGCACGCGGTCCGTGACCGCACCGACGCGCTCCGGGTCGAGGTCCTCCGACCAGGAGGTGAAGTCGGATAAGTCGCCGAAAAGGACCGTGACGATCCGCCGCTCGGCCGCGGGCAGTGTGGCCGCGGCGGGCAGTGCGGCACCGCAGTTGTGGCAGAAACGGGCACCGGGCACGGCGACGGTTCCACACACAGGACAGGTCACAGCGGATCCAACTGTTCCGACCCCGGTTGTGATTCCCGCCTCAGGTAATCGAGTTGCGCGCGGGTGGACCACTCGGCCGCGAAGCGTACTTCCGAGGTGATATCTGGATAAACCAGATCGACGACGGCTTCGGGCGTGGTCGCGCCGGCCGCCAGCGCGGCGCGGATCTGGTCGAGCCGCTCGCGCCGGTGGGCCAGATACGCCCGTGCGACCTCGGCGCAGTCGTTCAGCGCGGGGCCGTGCCCCGGCAAGAGCAAGCCAGGGTACGCCGCGAGCACCTCGAGGCTGTTCAGGTACGCCCCCAGATCACCGTCCGGCCAGGCGACCACCGCGGTCCCCCGGCCGAGCATCGTGTCCCCGGAGAAGACCGCGTTATGCGTGACGAAACACATGGAGTCGGCGGTGTGCCCGGGGGTCGCGAGGACCTCGAGGCCGAGGCCAGCCAGCTCGAGCATGCCGGCCGTGAGCGGCTCGCCGTCGACGCAGTGCTCCGGGTTCGCCGCCAGCACGGGCACGCCGCCGAGCATGGCCGATAGGCGGGCCGCGCCGTCGACGTGGTCGTGGTGGCCGTGCGTGATCAGGATGGCGGCGATCGGCGCGTGCGCCGCGACGGCGGCCAGGTGCCCGTCGTCGTCGGGTCCGGGGTCGATGACCAGGCCGTCGGCGGCGCCCGGAGCACGTAGCACCCATGTGTTTGTGCCGTCGAGCGTCATCGGACCCGGGTTGGGCGCCCGTGCAAGCGTTACCCAGCCCGGAAGCCGGTCGACCGGCGTGACACCCCCCACGCAGGGCATCGTACGTCGTAAAGCACAGCGAAGCTGAGAGCCGGCTGTGAGATCCGGTCAAAAACCATCACGCAATCCGAGCAAAACCACACACCTTCTCACGCGACTTCCGCGATCACCTCGACCTCGACCGGCGCGCCGAGCGGGAGCTCCGCCACGCCGACCGCGCTGCGCGCATGGCGGCCCAACTCACCCAGCACGTCACTGAACAGCTGCGACGCGCCGTTGATCACGGCGGGTTGGCCGGTAAAGCCCTCGGCGGACGCCACGAACCCGGTCAGCTTCACGATCTTGACAACCCGGCCCAGGCCGACCAGCGCGTCGATGGCCGCGAGCGCGTTCAGGGCACAGGTCCGGGCCAGCTCGGCGCCCTGCTCGGCGGTCACCTCGGCGCCGACCTTGCCCACGTACGGCAGCTTGCCGTCGACCATCGGCAGCTGGCCGGAGACATAGACGTGGTTGCCGGACTGCACGGCGGGCACGTACGCGGCCAGCGGCGGCACCACCTGCGGCAGCGTGAGGCCCAGTTCGGCGAGGCGGGCGTACGCGTCCACGGCGCCCTCGCCCGATACGGGCGTCGGCGTGGTCATGCGGTCCCCTTGGCTCGTTTCAGGTATGCCACCAGCTGGTCCGGATTGGGGCCCGGTACGACCTGCACGAGCTCCCAGCCGTCCTCACCCCAGTTGTCGAGGATCTGCTTGGTCGCGTGGACCAGCAACGGCACCGTTACGTACTCCCATTTCTGCATCGCGTCCATCCCTACTCGTCGGCTATCGCGACAGCTTAGGGCTCACGGTGGTGCCGTTTTCGTTAGGCTGAGCCGACTGCGCACACGGGACGACGGAGGCCGATGATGACGCAACCGCCGCAGAGCGGTCCGGACCCGCTGGGCGGCCACCCCGAGCCCGAGCCCGTCCCGTTGCCCGATCCGGATCCGCCGCTGCCGATCCCGCCGCCCGATCCGATCCCGCCCCCGGAGCCGCCGCACGCGGCCACTACCACCGACTTCATCGACCGGGACCCGCCGGTATCGCCGGTCGAGTGGCCGCCGATCGGCGCCTACCCCGGCGAGGCGGGCTACGTCGAGACCCCGGTCGCCGACGAGCCGGCATCCGCGCAGCCGACCGCGCCGCTGGATCCGCTACCCGCCGAGCCGACCGCGCCGCTCCAGCCGGCCGGTTCGCCGCAAGGGGGCTGGCGTCAGCCGCCCCCCACCTCGCCGTGGCACGCGCAGCAGGAGAAGCCCGGCACGTGGCGGTACCAGCCACCTGAGCACCTCGCCTGGCAGCACTCGCCGCCGGCCGGCATGGGGCCCGAGCCGACCGAGCCGATCTGGACCGGCGCCCAGGCGCCGCCCTGGCAGGTGCCGCTCGCCCCGCCGGCCGAGAAACGCCGCGGCGGCCTCTGGGTCTCCCTCGCGCTCACCCTGATCCTGCTGCTCTGCGGCGGCGGCGCGGTCTCCGCCTTTGTCCTGATCAGCAACGCCGACACCGGCAAGGGCGCGCCCGACCCGGCCACCGCGGTCAACCGCTTCATGACCGCGATCTACACCCAGCAGGACGCCGACGTGGCAGGCGAGTTGGTCTGCCGGCAGGCCCGCGACAAGACCAAGCTGGCCGCCCGGGTCAACGAGATCAAGAACTACGCCAACCAGTACGCCGGACCGACGTTTCGCTGGACCGAACCCCAGGTCAGCGGGCAGACCAACGAGCGCGCGGTGGTCACCGTGCAGCTCACGCTGTCGACCGATGACGAGAAGCAGGCCCAGCAGAAGCTGACGTTCACGACGATCCACAAGACCGGCTGGCTGGTCTGCGACGTGGCGGGCTGACCTACCCTTCCTTCATGGGCGAGCGCGTCAACAAGTGGCCGGCACGGCTGCACGTCGTCACCGGCAAGGGCGGCACGGGCAAGACCACCGTCGCCGCCGCACTTGCGCTAGGGCTGGCCGCCGGCGGCAAGCGCACGCTGCTCACCGAGGTCGAGGGCCGGCAGGGCATCGCCCAGCTGTTCGGTACCGAGCCGCTGCCGTACTCCGAACTGCGGATCGCGACCGTGCCGGGCGGCGGAGAGGTCCGCGCGCTGGCGGTGGATCCCGAGGAGGCTCTCCTCGAGTACCTGGACATGTTCTACAAGCTCGGCGCCGCGGGCCGGGCCCTGCGCAAGGTCGGCGCGATCGACTTCGCCACCACCATCGCGCCCGGCATGCGCGACGTCCTGATCACCGGCAAGGTCAAGGAGTCCACGACCCGGTCGGCGGACCGGAAGCGGGTGTACGACGCGGTGGTGCTCGACGCGCCGCCCACCGGCCGGATCGGCCGCTTCCTCAACGTGACCGCGGAGACGGCACGGCTGGCCAAGGTCGGGCCGATCAAGACGCAGAGCGAAGGGGTGGCGTCGCTGCTGCGTTCGCCGATCACCGCCGTGCACGTGGTGACGCTTCTCGAGGAGATGCCCGTTCAGGAAAGCCTCGACGCGATCGCCGAGCTCACCGCGCTGCACATCCCGGTGGGCCGGATCATCGTGAACGGTGCCCGGCCGCCGCTTTTGCCAGCCGGCCGGGTTACGAAGACCGAGCTACGCCGCGGGCTGACCGCGGCCGGGCTGCCGACCGACACGGCCACCATCGCGGGCCTGCAGGCCGAGGCAAAGGCACACCTGACTCGCCGCGCGCTGGAGGAGTCGCTGCGCGCCGAGCTGGCCGAGGTGGGCTGGCCGATGGTGGAGCTACCGCTGCTCGATCGCGGCGTCGACCGGGCCGGGTTGGACGAGCTCGCCAACCTGCTCATGAGTGTCTGACCCGCCACAGGCCGCAGCGCTGTCCCGCGCGCACACGACAGGACTCGTTACGCTCGAGTAGTGACCGCCGCCCCGCGCCTTGATGTCGACGCGCTGTTGGCAGATCCGGCAACCAAGATCGTCGTCTGCTGCGGCTCGGGCGGCGTCGGCAAGACCACCACCGCGGCCGCACTGGGCTTGCGGGCCGCCGAACGGCACGGGCGGCGCACCGTGGTACTCACCATCGACCCAGCCCGGCGGCTGGCCCAGTCGATGGGGCTGAACGAGCTGGACAACACTCCGCGTCAGGTCAAGGGCGTCGACACCGGCGCCACCGGCGGCGAGCTGCACGCCATGATGCTCGACATGAAGCGCACGTTCGATGAGGTCGTGCAGGCGCACACCACAGCTCAGCGTGCCGCCGAGATCTTCGCCAACCCCTTCTACCAGGCCATGAGCTCGACGTTTTCCGGGACGCAGGAGTACATGGCGATGGAGAAGCTGGGCCAGCTCCGCTCCCGCGAGGAGTGGGACCTGATCGTGGTGGACACGCCGCCGTCGCGCTCGGCGCTGGACTTCCTGGACGCGCCCGCGCGCCTGTCCCGGTTCCTCGACGGCCGGATGCTGCGCCTGCTGCTGGCGCCGGCCCGCAGCGGCGGCCGGAGCATGTTCAGCCTGGTGACGGCGTCGTTCGGGCTTTTCTCCCGGGCCGTACAGAAAATCTTGGGAGCCCAACTGCTGACCGACCTGTCCGGTTTCGTGGCGGCGCTGGATTCCATGTTCGGGGGGTTCCGGGAGCGCGCCGACGAGACGTACCGGATCTTGCAGGACCCCCAGACGGCCTTTCTCCTCGTCGCCGCGCCGGAGCACGACGCGATCCGGGAGGCGGCGTATTTCGCCGAGCGGCTGGTCGCGGAGCGGATGCCGCTGGCCGGCCTGGTGCTGAACCGCACCCATCGCGTGCAGCTGTCCACCATCGACGCCGCGGCCGCCGAGGCGGCCGCGGCCACCCTCGACCGGACCGGTGACCAGCAGATCACCGCGGACGCGTTGCGCGTTCACGCACGGCTGCTGCGACAGGCCGAGCGAGAGGTACGGGTGGCCGCGACGTTCACCGCCGCGTTCCCGACGGTGCCGGCGGTGGCGGTCGCGGCACAGCCCGCCGACGTGCACGACGTCGACGGGCTGCGGACGATCGCCGAAGCGCTCGCCCTACCGTGACCTCCTCAACAGGCGGGCACGTGTATGTCTCGCGTACCCTGCTCGGGTGACCTCCTGGATGCGCAGACGCGATCACAACATATTCGCCAATGCGACCTCGCTGTTGATCTGCGGGCTACTGGCCGGCGTGGTCGTCGCCGCCGCCGCCTTTCCGGCGGTCGCGATGTCCGGCCTGGCGGCCAAGGCGGGCGGCCAGACCTTCGCGCAACTGCCCAGCGAGCTCAGGGACTTCAGTTCCCCGCAGATCACCCGCATCTTCGCCTCGGACAACAAGACCCAGATCGCCGTCATGTACGACGAGTTCCGCAGCGACGTCCCGCTGAAGGCCATCTCGAAGAACATGCAGAACGCGATCATCGCGGCCGAGGACCGGGAGTTCTACCACCACAACGGCGTCGACCTGAAGGGCGTCGCCCGCGCGTTCATCAACAACAACCAGGGCGGCGGCAAGCAGGGCGCGTCCACGCTCACCATGCAGTACGTGCGCATGTCCCTCGCGTACTCGGCGACCAACCCGCAGGAGGTCGTCGACGCCACGAAGGACACCCCGAAGCGCAAGCTCACCGAGATGAAGTACGCGCTCCAGGTGGAGAAGGAACTCACCAAGGACCAGATCCTCGAGCGCTACCTGAACGTGGCGCCGTTCGGTAACCAGGCGTACGGGGTCTACGCCGCGAGCCAGGTCTACTTCAACAAGAAGCCGAAGGACCTGTCGATCGCCGAGTCCGCCCTGCTGGCCGGCATGGTGAAGGCGCCGACGAGCTACAACCCGGCGACCGCGTCCGGCTACCCGCAGGCCGTCCAGCGCCGCAGCTACGTCATCGACAGCATGGTCAAGACCGGCGCGATCACCCAGCAGCAGGCGAACGACGCCGAGAAGGTGAAGATCCCGCACAAGGTCAAGCTGGTCGGCAACGGCTGCGTCTCGGTCGCGAAGAACTACTGGGGCTTCTACTGCGACTACTTCTACCGCTGGTGGCTGAGCCAGGAGGCGTTCGGCGCGACCACGTACGACCGCGAGCGGCGGCTCAAGAGCGGCGGCTACCGCGTCGTCACCTCGATGGACAAGGACGCCCAGGCGGACGCCCGCAAACGCATCTCCGAGCACATCTCGGACAACAACAAGGACGCGCTGCTGCTGGCGGCCGTCGAGCCCGGCACGGGCCGGGTCCGGGCGCTGGCCGCGAACCGCAAGTTCAAGCTGGACGATCCGAGCCACCCGCAGAACAAGATGTCCTCCGACCCGCGCAAGGCGGCCCAGGGCATCCGCGGCACCTACCCGAGCACGACCAACCCGCTGCTCACCGGTGGCGGCGACATCACCGGCTACCAGGCCGGATCCGTGTTCAAGCTGTTCACGATGGTGGCCGCGCTGGAGAAGGGCTATCCGCTCGGCTACACGATCAAGGCCGAGGACGTCTACAAGTCGCACTACATCATCGATCCGAGCAGCCCCGCCGCTTGTCCGGGCACGCACTTCTACTGTCCGCAGAACGCGGCCAAGGAGGCGGGCGTCTACAACCTGTGGACCGGGTTCGGTAGATCGGTCAACACGTTCTTCGTGCCGCTCGAGGAGCGCGTCGGAGCCGCGAACGTCGTCGACGTCGCCCGGCGCTTCGGCGTCCAGTTCCGGGTCAAGCAGGATGCCGACCTCGCCGCGCACGGCGCCGACCAGTGGGGCGCGTTCACGCTCGGCGTCTCCGCCTCGACCCCGCTCGACGTCGCGAACGCGTACGCCACGCTGGCCGGCGACGGCAAGTACTGCGAACCGACGCCGATCCAGCAGATCACCACCCAGGACGGCGAGAAGATCGACGTCGGCAAGCCGCACTGCGTCCAGGCCACGACGCCCGACGTCGCCCGCGCGGCGCTCGACGCGGCCCGCTGCCCGGTGGGCGACCGGGCCCAGCTCGGCAACTGCGGGGGCGCCACCGCGCCGCAGGTACGCGGCATCGTGGGCCACCCGGTGTACGGCAAGACGGGTACCACCGACCACGACAAGACGGCTGCGCTCATCGTCGGCACAACGTCTCTAGTAACCGCTGGATACCTGGTGAATCCCGACTACGCGGACCATCCGGACCGGATGCAACACTCCATCGTCAACCCGGCCGTGTGGGAGACGATGGCCGATTACATGAAGGGCAAACCGAAGGAGCAGTTCAAGAAGCCGGATAACAGCAAGATGGCGTTCGGGGACCTGCGCTACATCCCGGACGTGACCTGCGACTCGATAGGCGACGCGAAGGCTCGCCTGCAGGGCGCCGGCTTCACCGTCTCGATCGGCGCGGCGATCGACTCGAAGTGCCCGGCGGGCACGGCCGCGGACACCAGCCCGAGCGGTCGCACGATCAAGGGCGGCGTGGTCGTCATCCAACCCAGCAACGGCCGTAACGCCGAGCAACAACCGCAGCCGCCCATCCTGCCGGGCTGGCCCGACCTCGGAAACGGCAACGGCAACGGTCCGCCCGGCCGACGGCGCTGAGCTGGCTGGCTGAGCTGGCTGGCCTCGCTTCGCTCGGCGGCTCGCGCCTTAGACCCGCTGAGATGCAGGCTCCCTCCGCTTGGTGCGGCATCACACCGGCGGCGCTCGCGGTGCTGCTTGGCCCGCCGTCACCGCCCGACCAACCCGGCCGTCCTGGATGGAAGATCGGTGGTGCTCCTGGCGCCACCGATCTTCCCCGCAGTCAAGACACCCGCCGCAGCGGTCGCGGAACGTAGCCCGGGGTGAAGCCGCATCGGCCGCGCCGTTGACACCTCATCCCTGACAGGGAATCACCAGCGGCGCTCGCGACCCTCCCTCCCCTTGCTGCGGCACCTCACCGGCGGCGCTCGCATTAGCTGGCCTTGCCGCTCAGCCGAGCTGGCGGCGTACCTCCGCGGCGACGCGACCGCCCTCGGCGCGGCCGGCCACGGCGGCCTGGGCCGCCTTCATGGCCGGGCCCATCTGTCCCTTGCCGCTGAAGCCGCCCGCGGCGAGCGCCCCCGCGACCAGTTCGGCGATCTCCGCGTCGCTGAGCTGAGCGGGCAGGTAGCGATCCAGGATGGCGCCCTCCGCGTTCTCCTTGTCGGCCTGGTCCGCGCGTCCGGCACCGGCGAACGCCGTGGCCGCCTCGCGCCGCTTCTTCGCCTCCTTGGCCAGCACGGCCACCACCTCGTCGTCGGACAGCTCGCGGGCCTCGGTGCCGGACACCTCGGCGTTGCGCACAGCCGCGAGCGCTAGCCGCAACGTCGAGACGGTCAGCTCGTCGCGGCCCTTCATAGCGGTGCGCAGGTCCTCGTTCAGGCGGTCCTTCAGCGTTCCCATGGACGGTCAAACTACTCTGGCCCTCATGCGCAAGCGTTCCCTCATCGCCCTCGCCGCCGGTGCGACCGCCGC
>DASYTU010000004.1:0-1875 GCA_036001925.1 Actinoplanes sp. | reverse complement strand
AGCGCAGGCCGAGCATGCCGGGCTGGCTCCGCCACGTATCGACGAGGGCGCGCTTGTCCGGCTGACTCAGCGGAAAGGCGCCGAGGATCGCGAAGCGGCCGGGAAAGTCCCGCACGGCCTTGAAGGCCATCTCGGTGGAGTCGGGGTCCCAGCCCGGCGGGTGGATGACGGCGGCATCGACACCGGCCTCGTCCATCAGGCCCACCGCCTCCTCGGCGGTGAACGAGGTGACCTGGCGATGGGCCATGTTGCTGGGCAAACCGCTGCCCCAGAGATGAATCTGAGCATCCACGATGCGCATCACGCGTCCCCTTCCTCGTCGACTGTCGGCTTCCGACCGAGCGACAGCTTGCTGGCCATCGAGAGTATCAACCCGGCGAGCGCGGCGGCACGTTCACTCTTGAGGCGGCAACGCCTCACCGAGCATCCGGCCGAACACGACCATCTCGCGGATCGCGGGCGCGGATACCTCCCTCGGCCGCAAGGCCGGCCCGGCGCCGTCCGGACGTCGCGGCGGGCGGCGACCTGCCGCGGTAGTGTATGCTCATGAGCCGCCGAACGAGCGCCCCCGCCGCTCGAGGCAGCACCCCCTCGCGGCCCCGCCGCCGCGAAATGTCCATGACGATCCAGAGAAGCGACACAGGAGGAACGACATGCCGGACGTGCTGTACGTTGGGCTGCAGGACGACGACAAGATCGTGAGCTTCGGTCTCGACGCCGGCGCCGGCAAGCTGGTCCCCAGGGCCGAGACGCCGGCCGCCGGCGCGCCGTCAGTCTTGGCGGTGAGCCCGGACCAGCACGTCTTGTATGTCGGCTATCGCGGTACCCCGGGCATCGAGAGCTGTCGCATCGACTCGGCCAGCGGCGGGCTGACATCGCTGGGGCGCGTTGCGACCGAGCATCCGCCGACCTATCTGGCCACCGACCGCGCCGGCAGATACCTCCTGTCGGCCTACTACCAGGGCGCGTACGCGGCAGTGCACCCGCTCGGAAGCGATGGTGCAGTGCGCGGGCCGGCGCTCGACCGGCAGAACACCGCGCCCGGAGCGCACGCGATCCTGACCGACCCGTCGAACCGCTTCGCCTTCGTGCCGCACATCGCCCGGCAGAACGACAACGTCCTGGAGCCGCCGAAAGACATCCCCGGCCCCAATTTCATCGCGCAGTTTCGGTTCGACGCGGCCACTGGGCGGCTCCACCCCAACGCGCCGTTCAAGCTCGACCCGCACGTGCCTATCGGGCCGCGGCACTATTGCTTCCATCCCACGCTCGACATCGCCTACTTCTCCGACGAGCAGGGGTGAAGCGTGACGGCCTACCGCGTCGATCGCGCCTCGGGCACCCTCTCCGTCGTGGAAACGATCCCCTCGCTACCCGAGGGTGTCACCGTTCGCAATACCTGTTCGCAGATCCATCTGACGCCATCGGCACGGTTCCTCTATGTCGGCAACCGCGGCCACAACAGCATCGCCGGGTTCGCGGTCGACCCGGCGACCGGGCGCTTGACGCCGGCCGGGCATGCGCCGACCGAGGCGGTCCCCAGCGCCTTCGGTCTCGATTCGACCGGGACTTTCCTGTTCGCAGCCGGGACGGCGTCCGGACGTCTCGGCTCGTACCGGGTCGACGGTGAGACCGGCGCGCTGACCCCGCTGGAAACGTACACGGTCGGACGGCGGCCCGCCGCGGTGCTGGCGGTCCCTCTCAGCCGCTAACTCGCAACCGAAGCCCGTCCGGTCACATCGCGGTGTAGCCGCCGTCGACGAACAGCAGCGTGCCGGTCACGTACGAGGCGTCGTCAGAGGCGAGAAACAGGATGCAGGCGGCGACTTCATCGGGCGTGCCGTGACGCCGGAGCAGCGTGCCCTTGGCGGCGTC
>DASYTU010000003.1:0-52029 GCA_036001925.1 Actinoplanes sp. | reverse complement strand
GCGGTCGGCGACGTCCATGCCGACAGGAGGGGCGGAAGGTGTGGCTCAGGAGGCGGCGGCGGTCACGCCCGCGTAGACCGACTCGACCTGGAGCTTGACGTCTACGCCACGGTCCCGCAGGAACGGGATCGGGTCGGTCGGCGCGCCGTTCACGTGCACCTCGACGTGCAGGTGCGTGCCGTACGAGGCGCCGGTGTTCCCGACCTCGCCGATGACCTGGCCGGCGGTGACCTTGTCGCCCGCCTTGACGAGAAGCCGGCGGGAGTGGGCGTAGATGACCTCGACGCCGTTGGCCTGCTTCACCGTGATCGAGTAGCCGTACCCACCGTTGTAGCCGGCCGCGGTCACGGTGCCGGCGTGCACCGCCTTGTACGGCGTGCCCTCCGGGGCGGCGAGGTCGATGCCGGCGTGCAGCTTGCCCCACCGGATGCCGTACGGCGACGTGAAGGTGTAGTCGTCGAGCGGCAGCAGCCAGACGTCCTGTGCGGCCTGGTCGGGGTTGACCTTCGTGGCGGCGGTCCGGTCCTCGCCGCGGGAGGCGCGTTTCGCATCGGCGGAGCGGTCGGCCAGTGCCTTGGACGTGACCGAGGCGTTCTCGAGGTTCTGCAGGACCGTGGGGTTGACGGCCTTGGCGTCCGGAAGGTTGGACGCGGCGCCCAACGCGACGACGCCGGCGCCGACGAACGCAGACAGCCCGACGACGGCGTAGCGGCTGCGGGGAGGGGTGGGTACGCGACGCCTGCCGCGATAGCGATCGGGCTCAGACGACAAGCGCTGGCGCACGAACAACCCTCCGTCGGTGGCAATACGGCGGCGGCCACCAACCTGAAACTGCGGTTGAACGGTGGTCGACCGAGCGTCGGTCCGGGGTTAACCGGTTGACAGCCGTGGGCCACGGTAACGAAACGCACCGCGCGTCACAAGTCGCAGCGCCAATTCCCTGACAGTTCGCTATCGGCTTTGAGGAGCGATTGTCCGTATTCGTTACCTTATCTTACGGCTGCTGCCGCTAGCTCTCCGTCACCGCGCTGCAAACGCAAAGTTATGTGACGCGGAATACGGTATCCGGTGCTTGCGATAATCGGCAACGCCGAACCGGATGTGTTGAGCCGGCTACCCGGGACGATGCGGCGGGAGTTACCGTTCGTTCAGGGGAATGACGGCGGATGCCCACGAAGGGGTGGCAGATGCACGCACGGATCAGGGTCGTCGTGGCGAAACCGGGGTTGGACGGCCACGACCGGGGCGCGAAGGTGGTGGCCCGCGCCCTGCGCGACGCCGGCATGGAAGTCGTCTACACGGGACTGCATCAGACGCCCGAGCAGATCGTGGAGACCGCGATCCAGGAGGACGCCGACGCCATCGGCCTGTCCGTGCTTTCCGGCGCGCACATGACGCTGTTCCGCCGGGTGCTGGAACTGCTTGCGGAGCGCGACGCGGCCGACATCGTGGTGTTCGGCGGCGGCATCATTCCGGCCGAGGACATCGCCGAATTGGAAAGGCTCGGCGTCGCCAAGATATTCACCCCGGGCGCGACCACGGCATCCATCATCGAATGGGTACGCGCCAATGTCGCCACGCCCGTTGCCTGACTCCCCAGCCGCCGAGAAAGCGCACGCCGTCCAGGACGAAGGGGAGAGGCCGTCGGCCCAGGGGCGGCGCCTGGCCGGGTGTGTGGTCTTGCACAGCGCGTACCCGCAGAGGTATCTGGGGGGCCCGGGTCGCTAGTCTGCGGATGAGGCCTCCCGTTCGACCGGAAAGTTCGACCGGGGAGCCCGACATTCCTCACGCTTGCGGCGCCGCGACGACGCGCCGCGGACACAGGTTGGGACGCGGGCGGCACGGCTTGCCGGCGCAGGCGTCGCGAGCGAAAGGAGACACGTGGACCTGTTCGAGTACCAGGGGCGCGACCTGTTCGAACGGCACGGGCTACCCGTGCTGGGCGGCGGCGTCGCCGACACCCCGCAGGAGGCTCGCGCGATCGCCGAACGACTCGGCGACCGGGTCGTCGTCAAGGCACAGGTGAAGGTGGGCGGCCGGGGCAAGGCTGGTGGCGTCAAACTGGCGGCCGACCCGGACGAGGCGGAGGCGCGCGCGGCCGACATCCTCGGCATGGACATCAAGGGCCACACCGTGCACAAGGTGATGCTGGCCGAGACCGCCGACATCACGGACGAGTACTACTTCTCCTACCTGCTGGACCGCGCCAACCGGACCTTCCTCTGCATCGCCAGCGTGGCCGGCGGCATGGAGATCGAGCAGGTCGCCGAGGAGCAGCCGGACAAGGTCGCCAAGATCGCGATCGACGCGAACGAGGGCGTCACGGAGGCCAAGGCCCGGGAGATCGTCGCCGCCGCGCAGTTCCCGGCCGAGGTCGCCGACCAGGTGGCCGGCATCGCCGTGAAGCTGTGGCAGGCGTTCGTGGCCGAGGACGCCACACTGGTCGAGGTGAACCCGCTCGCGAAGGTCGCCGACGGCCGGGTGATCTGCCTGGACGCGAAGGTCACGCTCGACGACAACGCCACGTTCCGCCACCCGGATCACGAGGCCCTGATCGACCAGTCCGCGGTCGACCCGCTGGAGCAGGCCGCGAAGGCCAAGAACCTCAACTACGTCAAGCTCGACGGCGAGGTCGGCATCATCGGCAACGGCGCGGGACTGGTCATGTCCA
The DNA here is from genome assembly GCA_036001925.1 of Actinoplanes sp. Taxonomy (GTDB): domain Bacteria; phylum Actinomycetota; class Actinomycetes; order Mycobacteriales; family Micromonosporaceae; genus Actinoplanes. The sequence goes on along the minus strand of DASYTU010000003.1, from coordinate 49,358 downwards.
CGCTGGACGTCGTCGCGTACGCGGGGGAGAACTTCGGCGGCGTCAAGCCGGCCAACTTCCTCGACATCGGCGGCGGCGCGAGCGCCGCGGTGATGGCCAACGGTCTGGAGGTCGTGCTCTCCGACCCGTCCGTGAATGCGGTCTTCGTGAACGTCTTCGGCGGCATCACCTCGTGCGACGAGGTCGCGAACGGCATCGTCCAAGCCCTCGCATTGCTCCACGAGCGCGGCGAGGACGTCAGCAAGCCGCTGGTGGTGCGCCTGGACGGCAACAACGCCGAGGCCGGCCGGGCGATCCTCGACGAGGCGAAGAACCCGCTGGTCGAGCGGGTGGACACGATGGACGGTGCGGCCGAGCGCGCCGCCGAGCTCGCGGCTGCGGGGGAGTGACGACATGGCGATCTGGCTCACCAAGGACTCCAAGGTCATCGTCCAGGGCATGACCGGCTCGGAAGGTTCCAAGCACACCCGCCGGATGCTCGCAGCGGGCACGAACGTGGTCGGCGGCGTCAACCCGCGCAAGGCCGGCACGAGCGTGGACTTCGACGGGACGTCGCTGCCGGTGTTCGCGAACGTGGGCGCGGCGATGCGCGAGACCGGCGCCGACGTGTCGGTCATCTTCGTACCGCCGGCCTTCACCAAGGCGGCCGTGATCGAGGCCATCGACGCCGGCATCGGCCTCGCCGTGGTCATCACCGAGGGCATCCCGGTGCAGGACTCCGCCGCGTTCTGGGCACACGACCTGGCCACCGGCAACAAGACCCGGATCATCGGGCCGAACTGCCCCGGCATCGCGTCGCCCGGTGCGTCCAACGCCGGCATCATCCCCGCCGACATCACGCCGGCCGGCCGGGTCGGCCTGGTCAGCAAGAGCGGCACGCTGACCTACCAGCTCATGTACGAGCTTCGTGACATCGGCTTCTCCACGTGTGTCGGCATCGGCGGCGACCCGATCATCGGCACCACGCACATCGACGCGCTCAAGGCGTTCCAGGACGACCCCGACACCGACGCGATCGTCATGATCGGCGAGATCGGCGGCGACGCCGAGGAGCGGGCCGCCGAGTTCATCAAGGCGAACGTCACGAAGCCGGTCCTCGGTTACATCGCCGGCTTCACCGCGCCGCCCGGCAAGACCATGGGCCACGCCGGCGCGATCATCTCGGGGTCGGCCGGCACCGCCGACGCCAAGAAGGAGGCCCTCGAAGCGGCCGGCGTCAAGGTGGGCAAGACTCCGAGCGAGACCGCGCGGCTGATGCGTGAGGTGATGAGCTAACCGGAACGCGCCGCCGTGCCTGCCTCGCTCGTTCGGCGGCGCGCCGCGTATCTGCATCGCAGCAGGCCGTCCAGCGTGCAAAAGTAGTCCGCGATGCCGACCACACCCGACCGTCCCGATGGTCGACCCGCCGGCTCGGAGGACCAGTTCGAAGCCGCCGAGGCCGCGCACCTTGCCGCCCGCGAGGCGGCTCGGGTGGACCGGGCGCGCCGGCCGGAAGCGCTCGGCACCGCCGGCGTTAAGCGCCCGATCGCAGTCCGGCGTGCCGTTCCCGACGGTCCGGCGCGACGCGAGACCGTCGTGGTCGGGCCGGAGGAACCCGGCCGGCGGGAGACCGTCACGCAGCCCGTCCGGCGCCGTCCGGCCGGCCGGGCCAGGGGGGCACCGCTGCTGGTGGCGGCCGGCTTCGCGACGCTGTGGGCGGCGCTGCTGTCGTACGTACCGGTCGCCGCGGTCATCGGTCTGGCTCGGACGCTCGAGGGCGCGGGCGGTCTTGGCGGCGCGGCGCAGGCCGGACTGGCCGGTTGGCTGCTCGGCCACGGCGTCCCGATCGGCACGTCCATCGGCCCGCTCGGCCTCGCACCGCTGCTGCTCACCCTGCTGGCGGCCTGGCGGCTCAACCGCGCCGGGCTGCATGTCGTCCGCGCGATCGGCGCGCGCCGTAGCGGTTCGCGGCGCGCCGCGCTGCTGGTCGCGGGCACGGTCGGCGTTTGGTACGCGCTCCTGGGAGCGCTCGCCGCCGTCGCGGTCGACGGTCCGGGCTCCGCGGTGTCGACGTCCCGGGCCGCCGTGAACTTCTTCGTCCTCGGCGCACTGGGCGCGCTCGTCGGCGCGTTGAGCAGCACGGACGCCCTGGTCGTGCTGGCCCACCGGATCCCCCGGGCGATGCGTCACGGGCTGCGCACCGGCGTCGTCGCCGCGCTGCAGATCCTCGCGGCCGGTGCCGCCTTCACCGGGCTGTCCGTGGCGCTGGGCGGGGGGCACGCGGCGGACATGATCGCCGCGTACCGCACCGGGGTGGCCGGACAAGCCGGGATCACGCTGCTCAGCCTCGCGTACGGCGCGAACGCCGCGGTGTGGGCGGCCGCGTACCTGCTCGGCCCCGGCTTCCTGCTCGGCGCCGGCTCGGCCGTACGACTGACGGAAGTGACCGTGGGGCCGTTGCCCTCCCTGCCGCTGCTGGCGGGCCTGCCGGACGGTCCGATCGGGGCCACGGGCGCGGCGCTGCTCGCGGTGCCGGTGCTGGCCGGCATGGCGGCCGGCTGGGTGCTCACCCGGCGGCTGCTGCGGGCGCGTCCGGCGCGCTCGGGGGAGCCGGTGCCGCCGGCCCGGGAGCCGGCCTGGTCGCTCGTGGTGGGCTCGGCCCTGATCGCCGGTCCGGTGGCCGGGATCGTCCTCGGGATCCTGGCCTGGATGTCCGGCGGCCCGCTCGGGAACGGCCGGATGGCCGTCGTCGGCCCGGTGCCGTGGCAAGTGGGTCTCGTCGCCACCGGCGTGGTGGCGGTGTCGGCGTCGATCGGCGCGGCACTGGGCCGCGCCTTCCGCGCCGGCCCGAGGCGCGGTTAGTACGGCGCCCGGGACGCCCTCTTGGTCGGCGCCGGTCAGTACCGGGACACCATGTCGCTCAGAGCGCCCGTGGCGGCCAGGATGATGTTCACGATCAGGGCCAGCACGATGATGCCGAAGGTCACATACGCGAGCGTCGGCTGCTTGCCGTACCGTCGCGCCTCGAGCAGGCTCAGGATGCCGAAGACGACGCCCAGCGGCCAGCAGCAGAACGCGAACACGATGCCCAGGACGCCCCAGAGCGTCACCTTGTCGTTGCTGGGGGCGGCGGACGGCGGACCGTAGTACGGCGGTGGGGTCACGTGCGTTCCTCCAAATGAGTGCCGCTGAGGCCAGCGGAGCGCTTCGTCGTCGACACGCAGATCAACCGTGTGGGGACGGGCGGGATAGCCGATGATCAGCGGTTTCGCTGTCCACGATGAGGCCCGTTGTCAAGGGCCGGCCCGTGCGGCGGGTAAGGTGCTCAGGTGACCGACCCCGCGCCCGCCCGCCTGGTCGTCCTCGTCTCCGGGTCGGGCAGCAACCTGCAGGCCCTGTTGGACGCGACCGCGGACCCCGCGTACGGAGCCCAGGTCGTCGCGGTCGGCGCCGACCGGGACGGCATCGCCGGACTCGACCGGGCCTCCGCCGTGGGCGTACCGACGTTCGTGGACGCGCTGAAGGCCTACGAGAACCGTGACGACTGGGACGCGGCTCTGACCGCGCACGTCGCCGAGTACAAGCCCGACCTGGTCGTCTCGGCGGGCTTCCGCAAGCTGGTCGGGGCGAGGTTCCTCGCGGCGTTCGGCGACCGGTACGTCAACACCCACAACTCGCTGCTGCCGTCGTTCCCGGGCATCCACGGCCCGCGTGACGCGCTCGCGTACGGGGTGAAGATCGCCGGGGCGACGCTCTTCTTCGTCGACGCCGGAATCGACACCGGGCCGATCATCGCGCAGGTGAGCGTTCCCGTGCTCGACGACGATACGGAGGAGGCGCTGACCGAGCGGATCAAGGTCGCCGAGCGCCGGCAGCTCGTTGAGCAGATCGGCCGGTTGGTTCGCGAGGGCTGGACCATCCAGGAGAGAAAGGTACGGATTCCGTGACAACCGACGAGGGGCGCCGCCCGATCAAGCGGGCGCTGCTCAGCGTGTACGACAAGACCGGCCTCATCGAACTCGCTCAGGCCTTGCACGCCGCCGGGGCGCAGATCGTCTCCACCGGCACCACCGCCTCGACCGTCGAGGCCGCCGGCGTACCGGTGACCCGGGTGGAGGCGCTGACCGGCTTCCCGGAGTGCCTGGACGGCCGGGTCAAGACGCTGCACCCGAAGGTGCACGCCGGGCTGCTCGCCGACCTGCGGCTCCCGGCGCACGAGGCGCAGCTCGCGGCCCTGGGCATCGAGCCGTTCGACCTGCTGGTCTCGAACCTGTACCCGTTCACGCAGACGGTCGCCGCGGGCGCGAGCGTCGACGAGTCCGTCGAGCAGATCGACATCGGCGGCCCGGCGATGGTGCGTGCGGCGGCGAAGAACCACCCCTCGGTGGCCGTGGTGACGTCGGTTTCGGCGTACCCGCTGATCATGAATGCCCTGAACGACGGCGGTTTCACGCTGGCGCAGCGCAAGCGGCTCGCGGCTCGCGCCTTCGCGGACATCGCGGAGTACGACGTGGCGGTCGCGAACTGGTGCGCGACCACCCTGGCTCCGTCGAGGCTCGGGTTCTCCGCGCCGTCCGCAGGACCAGGCGCCGGTAGTGACAAAGCCGAGTGGCCCGAGTTCGCGGGTCTCACATTGCGCCGCGAGCACGCCCTGCGGTACGGCGAGAACCCGCACCAGCAGGCCGCCCTCTACATCGATGCCGCCGCGCCCAAGGGCCTCGCCCAGGCCCAGCAACTGCACGGCAAGGAGATGTCCTACAACAACTACGTGGACGCTGACGCGGCGTGGCGCTCCGCGAACGACTTCGCCGAGACTTGCGTCGCGATCATCAAGCATGCCAACCCCTGTGGCATCGCGATCGGCGCCGACGTGGCCGACGCGCACCGCAAGGCGCACGCCTGCGATCCGACGTCGGCGTTCGGCGGCGTCATCGCGGTCAACCGCGAGGTCACCGTCGAGATGGCGAAGCAGGTCGCGGAGATCTTCACCGAGGTCATCGTGGCTCCGTCGTTCGACCCCGACGCGCTCGAGGTGCTGCGCGAACGGAAGAACCTCCGCGTTCTCGTAGCGCCCGAGTGGGCGCCGGCGCCCGCGGAGTTCCGCCAGGTCGGCGGCGGCGTGCTGATCCAGATGGCCGACCGGATCGACGCGCCCGGAGACGACCCGGCCAACTGGACCCTCGCCACCGGCGCACCCGCGTCGCCGGAGGCGTTGAGTGACCTGGCGTTCGCCTGGCGGGCCATCCGGTCGGTGAAGAGCAACGCGATCCTGCTCGCGCACGACGGCGCGACCGTGGGCGTCGGCATGGGGCAGGTCAACCGTGTCGACGCCGCGCACCTCGCGGTGTCCCGGGCCGGGGCGTCACGGGCGGCCGGCAGCGTGGCCGCCTCGGACGCGTACTTCCCGTTCCCGGACGGCCTCGAGGTACTGATCGACGCCGGGGTGAGCGCGGTCGTGCAGCCGGGCGGGTCCATCCGCGACAACGTGGTGATCGAGGCCGCGGAGAAGGCCGGCCTCACGCTCTACCTCACCGGCACCCGCCACTTCTACCACTGAGCACCGCGGACATGGATGACGAACGGGTGGTCCAGAACGTTCGGTTCTCGGGGGAGGACTGGGCGCTGGAAGAGGTCAGCCGGGTCCACTACGAGGACTGCGCGTTCCATGACGTCGACTGGTCCGAGGCGCGGCTGACCGGCTGCACGTTCACCCACTGCGAGTTCGGCAACGTCCGGTTCAATGCGGCGAACATCGAGCGCACCGCGATCTTGCAGTCGGTGCTCCAGCGGTGCTCGTTCTTCGACGCGACGTTCACCGACTGCAAGCTGACCGGGACCCAGTTCGTCGACTGTGGGCTGCGGCCGCTGACCGTGGTGGGCGGCGACTGGGCGTTCGTGTCGCTGCGCGGGCAGAACCTGACCGCGGCGAAACTGGGCGGGCTGCGGTTGCGCGACGCCGACCTGACCGGCGCCGACCTGACCCGCGCCGACCTGCGCGACGCCGACCTGTCATCCGCGCGGCTGAAAGACGCCGTCCTCAACGGGACGGACCTGCGCGGCGCCGACCTGGACGGGGTGGCCCTGCGCGGCGTCGACCTGACCGGGACCAAGCTCGATCTGGCCCAGGCTGTGCTGGTGGCGACGGCGTACGGAGCCGTGGTCATCGCCTGATCGCGGAGCACCGCCCGATGGCCGGTCGCGCGGCGGGCGGTGGCACTATCGGAACCGTGACGGCGAAAATCCTGGACGGCAAGGCGGCCGCGGCGGCCGTGAAGGACGATCTTCGGGCGCGCGTCAAGGCGCTCGCGGACCGGGGCGTGACGGCGGGCCTGGGCACCGTGCTGGTCGGTGACGACCCGGGCTCGCACGCGTACGTCGACGGCAAGCACCGGGACTGCGCCGAGGTCGGCATCACGTCCATCCGGCATGACCTGCCGGCCGACGCCACCCAGGAGCACGTCGAGGCGGTCGTCGCGGACCTCAACGCCGACGACTCCTGCACCGGCTTCATAGTCCAGCTACCGCTGCCCAAGCACATCGACACCCAGCGGGTGCTCGAGCTGATCGATCCCGACAAGGACGCCGACGGCCTGCACCCGGTGAACCTGGGCCGGCTCGTCCTCGGTTACTACGGTCCGCTGCCCGGCACGCCGCGCGGCATCGTGCACCTGCTCCGGATGCACGACATCCCGCTGAACGGCGCCGAGGTCACCGTGATCGGCCGCGGTACGACGGTCGGGCGCCCCCTCGGCCTCCTGCTGACCCGTCGCAGCGAGAACTCCACGGTCACGCTGTGCCACACCGGCACCAGGGATCTCGCGACGCACACCCGCTCGGCGGACATCGTGGTGGCCGCGGTCGGCGTTCCGGGTCTCGTGACGCAAGACATGGTGAAACCCGGTGCCACGGTCGTCGACGTCGGCATCACGCGGGTGGTGGGGGAGGACGGCAAGGGCCGCTATATCGGCGATGTGGCGCCGGAGGTACGGGAGGTGGCCGGCGCGATGGTGCCGGTGCCGGGCGGCATCGGGCCGATGACCCGGGCGATGCTGCTGACCAACGTGGTGGAACGGGCCGAGTGGCGCAGTTCGCGGTGAATGCCCCTGCCCGCAACCCTGTCGTTACAAGGCTGATACGGTCCGGGAAAACCGACTGGGAGTGAGAGCATGGGCAAGAAGGTCACCGTCGTAGGCGCCGGTTTCTACGGGTCCACGACCGCGCAGCGCCTGGCCGAGTACGACATCTTCGACACCGTGGTGCTCACCGACATCATCGACGGCAAGCCCGAGGGCCTCGCGCTGGACCTCAACCAATCGCGGCCGATCGAGGGCTTCGAGACGAAGGTTGTCGGCGTCACCACCGGCCCGAACGGCGAGGGCTACGAGGCCATCGAGGGCTCGGACGTCGTGGTCATCACCGCTGGCCTGCCCCGCAAGCCCGGCATGAGCCGGATGGACCTGCTCGGCGTCAACGCCAAGATCGTCCGCCAGGTCGCCGAGAACGTGGCCAAGTACGCGCCGAACGCCGTGATCATCGTCGTGTCAAACCCGCTCGATGAGATGACCGCGCTCACGCAGCTGGCCACCCAGTTCCCCAAGAACCGTGTCATGGGCCAGGCCGGAATGCTGGACTCGGCGCGCTTCACCAACTTCGTCGCCGAGGAGCTGAAGGTACCGGTCCGCGACGTACGGACGCTGACGCTCGGCTCGCACGGCGACACGATGGTGCCGGTCCCGTCGCAGTCGACGGTCAACGGCAAGCCGCTGACCGAGCTGCTGCCGGCCGACAAGATCGAGGAGCTCGTCACCCGCACCCGCAACGGCGGCGCCGAGGTCGTCGCGCTGCTCAAGACCGGCTCGGCGTACTACGCGCCGTCCGCCGCGGCGGCCCGCATGGCCCGGGCGGTCGCGGATGATTCGGGCGCGGTCATGCCGGTCTGCGCTTGGGTCGACGGCGAATATGGCATCTCGGGCGTCTACCTCGGCGTGGAGGCGGAGATCGGCGCGTCGGGCGTCAAGAAGGTCGTCGAGACCGACCTCACGGCCGCCGAGCTGGCCGGCCTCAAGGAGGCCGCCGCGGCCGTCCGCGCCAAGCAGGCGGACGTCGCGGACCTCTGAGATCATTTTCCGGTACGCCAGAACGGCTCACCCAGATGCGAGGGCGCCAACCAGGAAGCTGAGGCGGCACCGGCTTCCCGGAGCAGCGCCCTCCGGGTGACCCGGCCCTGGTCGGCGTCCGCGTCATACCGGTAGGCCAGCTCCGGATCGAGGAGCTGCACGGCGTGCACGAACAGGTCGCCGCTGATCAGCATCCGTTCGTCGGCGGCCGACACCAGCACGCACTGGTGCCCGGGCGTGTGCCCAGGAGTGGCTACGGCACGCACGCCGGGCCCGAGGTCGGCGTCGCCGTCCAACACGTGGAGCCGGTCCGGCTCGGCGAGCAGATCGTCGCCCCGCGCCGCTGCGAACGCCTCCACATCGGCGCGCTGCACCACCACCCGGGCGTGCGGGAACGGCGTCCAGCCCGGCAGAGCCCAGCCCACGTGGTCGCTGTGCAGGTGGGTGAGCACGATCGCGGCGACGTCGGCGGTTGCGATCCCCGCTGCCGCCAGGTCCTCGGGCAGCCTCCCGGGCACCTCCGCCCACGGTCCCGCGGGCGTGCCGGCCCGATACCGGCGTCGACCAGGGTCACCGGCCCTTCCCCGTACCGGATCGCGAAGCTCCGGAAGCGCAACCACCAACGGCCGTCCGCGGTCCGCGCACCCGGATCGATCTCGTCGGCGGCGGCCCAGTCCGTGTGGGTCGCCGCCGGGATCGCGTCCTCGCGCCGATCGAAATGCGGCGCCTCGGCATCGTCGAGCGCCGTGACGGTGAGATCGCCGACCGAGCGAGTCAAAGGCATCCCCGCACCCTAACGGCGCAGCGGGAACACGTCCTGGTCGTCGCGGAAACCTGGCAGACCGGGCCCGCCGCCGGCGCCTGCGGATCGACGCTCGCGCAAGCTGGCCGGCTTCTCGTCGGCTGGCGATCCACTGTGCACCGTCTCATTGACGCCGATCGCACAATCGGCATAGCGTATGGCGCCGGTCTGGGATAGCCGGCCATGAGCGGGGCAACACGGGGGAAAGGTCGGGCCGATGAGGGCTCCACGTCGCTTTGGCGTGCGCGCAAATGGGTGGTTCAACGGACGGGCGGCGCGGGCCATGGTCGCGCTCCTCGCCTCGGTCGGGCTCGGCTTGGTGGCCACGCCGGAGCGTGCCGTCGCCGACACCGGCGAGGACACCTGGGTCTATCCGAGCAGATTGGACGACGGGCTCACCGCCGCGCGGCAGGACCGTTGCCGCCTCGGCTTCGTGACGCAGGCCGGCGGTCCGGCGATCCGGGCGGTCGCGCAGACAGCCCTCACCGGCACGGATGCCCAGATGCACACCGCCGCCGATCCGTCCTACTGGAACGACACCCCGCTGCACGTGGCGTACGAGCAGGACCAGGCGGCGCGTGAGTCCACATGGAACACCCTCTACGACCGCAAGAACGTGTGGAGCCAGTCCATCCCGGGCACCTTCGACCTGCCCACCACGACGGTCACCGACTTCCGGTGGGCGCCCGACTTCTACGGCAACCTCGGCATCACCGGCTTCTACGTCAACCAGTTCTTCAATGGCGAGGGCGCGCTCTACACCGACCTTGCGCCGATCGCGTCGGCCGCCTCGCTGGCGACCGCGACCGACCTGGCCAAGGCGCAGCACCTCTACTTGGGCGACGACACCCACTCGAGCAACCTGCAGCAGGCCTTCGCCTGGCGCGCGGTGGGCGACTACGACATCTGGGGCGACGGCTCCGTGTCGCACGGCAACCACCACGCCGACGACATCCGGGAGTACCTGCAGTACGGCGGCTGGCCCTCGGTCGCGCCGGCGCCCGACTCGGCCGAGTTCCGGCTCGAGGTGGAGGCGATCAAGCAGCGTTTCTCCACGTGCGACACGGACAACCCGCTCGACCCGTACCACGTGCTCGCGCCGGTGGTGCACACCGCGGCCGCCGAGTGGCAGGCCGAGCTCGACTCGCAGTCCACGCAGCGGGCCGCGATCGTGGCCGCGCAGGTCAAGGCCTACAACGACCTGGAGACCGCGGCGATCGCGATGGGCGAGGCAGTCGGTCAGTCTTGGATTGCCGGGCAGCTGACCAAGTGGCAGGCGTACTGGTCGCCGGGCGGCCCCGGCACCGCCGGCTCCGGCCCGATCACCGTGAAGCTCAAGTCGGCGACCACGATGTGCCTGGACAACACCTCGGGCTCGTCGACCAACGGCAACAAGATCGAGGCGTACACCTGCGGCTCCACCACCAAGCAGCAGTGGAAGCCGGGCAACTCGGCCGACTACCTCGACGGTCCGCTGATCAACACGGGCACCGGCAAGTGCCTGGACCTTAGCGGCACCAACGTCGTGCTCTACACCTGCACCAGCGGCAAGGCCAACCAGCACTGGCAGTACACGACGACCGGCGGCCAGACCCGGCTCTACAACGTCGGCGCCGGCAAGTGCCTCAACTTCGCCGGCACGGCGAACGGCACGGCGGCGACGGTCCAGGCCTGCACCGGCGGCACTACCCAGCAGTTCGTCACCACGCAGGACAACAGCGGCACGAGCACCGGCACGGACAGCCTGTCGTACCCGAAGGCCGCCGATTTCACGTACGCCACCAACGAGATCAAGAACGCCCAGACCCGGGCCGCGGCCCAGCTGACCATCGCGAACAACGCCTCGGCCGACGCGCAGACCCAGGCCACCGCGGTGACCAACGCGCAGAACGCCGCCGCGACGATCGCCACCGCCAACAACTACCCGGTCGGCCGCGGTCTCGCGTACGCCCAGCAGTCCGCCCAGGTCGTCAAGGCGTCGGCGGCCGGCGCGCTGGCCGCAGCGAAGGCGACCGCCACCGCGGTGCAGGCCACCAAGGCCGCCGTGGCGGACAGCGCCACGCTGGTCTCGCTGGCCCAGACCCAGGCCGCGGCGATGCGGGCGGAGTATGCCAAGAGCGCCGCGCAGGAGGCGGCCCGCCAGGCGCACGCCGCCGCCCAGTCCGCCGCCGCGGAGGCTGCCGCGGCCGCGGCCGACGCGGCCACCGCCAAGGCCAAGCGGGCCGTCGCCGAGCAGGCCAAGGCCACCGCGCAGACCGCCGCGAACAAGGCGGCGGAGCAGCGCCGGATCGCCGAGCAGCAGCGGCAGATCGCCGCCGACCAGCGGGCCATCGCCGAGAGCAAGCACGCGGTCGCCGCGGCCGCCAACGCCGACGCGCAGCGCCAGCAACAGATCGCCGCGGCGGCCCGGGCCACCGCGGAGGCCGACGCGCAGACCGCCGCCGATCGGGACTTCGACGCGCAGACCGCGGCGAACGGCGCACGGATCGCCCGGGAGACGGCGGTCAACGCCGCCGCCAAGAAGGATGCGCTGGCGGCCCGGGCCCAAGCCCTCCAGGCGGCGGCGGACGCGGCGGTCGGTACCAGCGAGGCCGCCGCGGCCCGGAAGGCGGCCGACGACGCTCAGGCCGCCGCCGACCGGGCAGCCGCCGCCGCGGCCACGGCCCAGCACGACGCGGACGTCGCCACCGACGCCGCCGCGGACGCCCGGGCCGCGGCCACGGCCGCGCACGCCGCCGCCGCGCGGGCCGAGGCCGCCGCCGACAAGGCCGACGCGCAGGTCGCGATCACCCGCTCGGCGATGGCGACGGCGCGCTCCGCGGCCGCCGACGCGCTCGCCGCTGCCCGTGACGCCAAGCAGCACGCGAACGCGGCCGACGCCGACGCCGCGTCCGCGGCCGCCGACATGCATGTGGCGGCCGAGCAGGCGGCCCTGGCCTCGGCCGCCGCGGTGCAGGCACAGGCAGAGAGCGCCGTCACCGCCGGCCGGGCGTACGCGACCTCGCTCGCCGCGATCGCCGCGCGGGACTCGGCAGCCGAGGTGGCCGCGCCGGCCAACGAGGCGGTGGGGCTCGGTGCGCCGTTCGTCGACCGGGACTCGTCCGCGGCCCTCGCCGTCCTGGTCGGGCAGGGCTCTCTGACCGTGGCCCAGCAGCAGGCCGCCGCGGCCCAGGCGCGCGCCGACGAGGCGGCGACCGCCGCCACCAACGCCGCCGCGCTGGCCGCCTCGGCCACCGGCGACGCCAAGATCGCCGCGCAGGCGGCCGCCGACGCCGCCGCGGATGCGAGCGCGGCGGCGAAGTCGGCGCGCGACGCCCGGGCGTCGGCGGCCGCCGCCGCGGCAGACGCCTCGGCGGCGGCCCAGGCCGCCGCGGCGACCGCACAACTGAACGCCCAGGCCGAGCGGGACGCCGCAGCGGCGCACAATGCCGCGACGGCGGCCGCCGGGGACGCCGACGCGGCCGACAACGAGGCCGACGCGGCCGAACGGGACGCCGCTTCGGCCCGAGCCGCCGCGGCCCAGGCCAAGGCGGACGCCGACGCGGCGCAGCAGGCCGCCGATCGAGCCGACCAGTACGCCGACGATGCCGAGGCGGCCGCCGCGCGTGCCCGGGAGGACGCCGCGGCGGCCGAGAAAGCGGCAACCGATGCCGAGGCCAGCGCGCGTAAGCAGGACGAGACGTCGCAGATCGTGTCCACCTGGGACGGCGGTTACATCTTCCTGGAGATGGTGCCGGACCTGACGGTGGACGTCGGCGGCGGATCCTGCACCGCGAAGCCGACCTGCGACATCGACCTGCCGGTGCACATGTACGGCACGATGCTCTACAACCTCGTGATCTGCCAGCTCGACGGCACCAGCAGCGCCACCTGCATCCGCCAGCCGCTGGGTAACAAGACCGTCGATGTGACGACGACGCGGACACTGCACATGGACGTCCGTGTCGTGATCAAGGCATCGCTCGCCAACCTGGTCGATCTTGTGGTCGGCGACTTCATCGGGTGCGGCAAGGCAATCTGGCAGCAGCACACGGTCAACTCGGACTGCGCGTGGGCGGCCGCGCAACTGATCCCGTACGAGAAGCTCTTCCCGTTGGTCAAGGCGCTCGTCGGGTTCGAGAACGCGGCGCGGACCGGGGTCAAGCTGGACGAAGCCTTCGACGGGCTACGAGCGGCGGACATCGAGCTGTCCACGATCACCAAGCTCGAAACCGAGATCGATGAGCAGATCACCGAAGCCTGCCTGACCAAGAGCTTCGACGCTGGTACGCCGGTGCTGATGGCCGACGGCAGCCACCGACCGATCAGCCAGGTCGGTGTGGGAGATCTGGTGGCGGCCACCGATCCGGACACCGGTCGGAGCGTCGCCGGGCTGGTCAGCAAGGTGTATCGCACGCATGACACGGATCTGACCGATGTCGTGGTCGCCGACGCTTCGGGTGGCACCGATGTCATCCACACCACCAGCCGTCACCTGTTCTTCAGCGATACCGAGCATCAATGGGTCGAGGCGGCCCGGCTGACCCCCGGGACCGCGCTGCATGACGCCCACGGCGCCACCGTGGCCGTCGCCGAGGTCCGGACGATCCCCGGTGCGCAGGACATGTACGACCTGACCGTCGACGGCGTGCACACGTTCTACGTGCTGGCCGATGGCGCCACCGTGCTGGTGCACAACGTGACATGCGCCCGGATCAAGATTGACGACGATCTGTACCAATACCCGGACGGGTCGATCCGTAACGGCCTGGGCCACTTCGCCGGAACCGACGGGACACGTGTCGGCGCCGTGGCCGAGAAGGCCGTCATGGACGACCTGGCCGCCCAAGGTAAAAAGGTCATCCGGTCGCAGGTTGCGGTGCGGGCGAACGGGCAGCTGCGCTACTACGACTGCGCGATCGACCTGGGCAATGGCAAACTGATCGGGGTCGAGGTGAAGAGCGGCACCGCTTCCCTCACCCCGGAGCAGCGCGCCTTCGACGACTGGATCAAGGCGGGCAATACGGCGGGAACCGTAGGTCGTTACGCTGGCCAGTACGATGTCGTCGACGTCATGTTGATCAACGTGCCGTAAGGATCTTCCGATGATGCCAGACCGGGCCACGGCCGCTGAGTGGATCCGTGACGCGGCGGCCAGCCGATGGGATGCGGCGCTGGCCGACCGTGGTGGGTTCACCCGGCCGGCCAGTTCCGCAACGTACACCCGAAAGATCTCCGACGCCGGTCGCCAACGCATTCACCTGGATCTGATCGTGCGACCTCCGTACGGCCCCGACTCGTTCCATCTGTCGCCGCGCGGCTCGATCGCTTTTCCGGAGATGGCAAAGATCGGCGCGGAGATGCTCGGGCCGCACGCGAGCGGCTACGGCAAGTCCGGCACGGTGGCTGTCGTGCCACTGGAATTGATCGCCCCCGACTCGCCGATGATCTTGTTTGCCTCGGCGGAGGAACTCAAGCGGTTCGCACCGGACATCGAGAAGTACCTGGTCGACGCGATGGTGCCCTACCTGGACCAGCGGGCGAGCGTTGCCGCACTGACGGCCGCCTACTCGCGCGAGTGGGCCGCCAGCGGTGCCGCGCCGGGTGACATCGGTAGGCTCCCGGTCTTTGTCGCGGCCGGGCACCTGGCAATAGGGGACGCGCAACAGGCGCTACGAACGCTGGAAACCGCCTACCCAGAAGGCACCCGCGCGCGGGAGCACTACGCGGACGCCTTTGCCGTGGTCGAAGCCGCGGTCCGCAAGGTCGTTTAGGTCCAACACCGAGATCACGCCCCCGATTAGAGGCTGAGAGGCCTGAGCCGCGCGCCCCGGCCTTTCCTGCTGGTCCCCAAACGGGACGTACCGGGACGGCGGACCTTCACGGAAGGGTCGGCGGCGATCTTCGCACGCCATGCAGTACGCTCGTACTGCTACAGCATGTGTCCCCGGGAGAGGAGCGCCGGCCGATGCCGAAAATCAAGGTCAACAACCCGGTCGTGGAGCTCGACGGCGACGAGATGACCCGGATCATCTGGAAGCAGATCCGTGAACAGCTGATCCTGCCCTACCTCGACGTCAACCTCGAGCACTACGACCTGTCGATCCAGTACCGCGACGAGACCGACGACCAGGTGACGATCGACGCGGCCAACGCCATCAAGCGACACGGTGTGGGCGTGAAGTGCGCCACCATCACGCCGGACGAGGCCCGCGTCTCCGAGTTCGGCCTGAAGAAGATGTGGCGGTCGCCGAATGGCACGATCCGCAACATCCTTGGCGGCGTGATCTTCCGGGAGCCGATCGTCATGGCGAACGTGCCCCGTCTCGTCCCGAACTGGACCAAGCCGATCGTCATCGGCCGTCATGCCCACGGCGACCAGTACAAGGCGACCGACTTCGTGGCGCCGAGCGCCGGCAAACTGACGATGACCTTCACCCCTGACGACGGTTCGGCGCCGATGGAGTTCCACGTCGCGGACTTCCCGGGCGGCGGCGTGGGCATGGGCATGTACAACTTCGACGACTCCATCCGCGACTTCGCCCGCGCCTCGTTCCGATACGGCCTGGCCCGCAACTACCCGGTGTATCTGTCCACCAAGAACACGATCCTCAAGGCGTACGACGGTCGGTTCAAGGACCTGTTCGCCGAGATCTTCGAGACCGAGTTCGCCGACGACTTCAAGGCCGCCGGGCTCACGTACGAGCACCGGCTCATCGACGACATGGTGGCGGCCGCGTTGAAGTGGGAGGGCGGCTACGTCTGGGCATGCAAGAACTACGACGGTGACGTGCAGTCGGACACCGTCGCGCAGGGCTTCGGCTCGCTCGGCCTGATGACGTCGGTGCTGATGACTCCGGACGGCAAGACCGTCGAGGCGGAGGCCGCGCACGGCACCGTGACCCGGCACTACCGCCAGTGGCAGCGGGGCGAGAAGACCTCGACAAATCCGATCGCGTCGATCTTCGCCTGGACCGGCGGCCTCAAGCACCGGGGTCTGCTCGACGAGACGCCGGCCGTGACGGAGTTCGCGGACACACTCGAGAAGGTCTGCGTGGACACCGTCGAGTCCGGTCAGATGACGAAGGACCTGGCGCTGCTCATCTCCCGGGACGCTCCCTGGCTGACGACCGACGAGTTCATGAACGCCCTGGACGAAAATTTGTCCCGCGCCGTCGCCTCCCTGCGTTGATCATGAAGTGGTTGTGGTCCACGGCCCTTTGGACCACAACAACTTCATGATCAACTGGCCTCATTACTGGCCCTTGCGGCCGTCGATGCGTTCGCGGAGCAGGTCGGCGTGGCCGTTGTGGCGGGCGTACTCCTCGATCATGTGGACCAGCACCTCGCGAAGCGGGTCGCCGGCCGCTCCGACCATGCCCAGATCCGTTGCCTGGTCTACGTACCGTTCCGCGAACGCCACCTCGGCCCGCCACGTGGCCCACGCGTCCGCCACCACGTCGGGATCGGCGACGGCGATTTCCGGGTTCACACCGCGTCTTTCCGCGTTCACACCGCCTCCCGGAGCATCTCGGCGGCCCGCTCGGGAACGATGTCGTTGACGAAGGCGCCCATCGCGGACTCGGAACTGGCCAGATACTTGAGCTTGTCGGCCGCTCGCCGGATGCTGAACAGCTGCAGGTGCAGGTACCCCAGCTCGCGGCCCTCGCCAACCACGGCCTGATGCCAGGCCGAGATGTACGGCATCGGCTTGCCGAACAAGCCGTCGAAGCGGCGCAGCACGTCCAGGTACAGCGGCCCGAACGCGTCCCGCTCGGCGTCGGTCAGCGCCGGGATGTCCGGCACCTGCCGGTGTGGCGCGAGCTGCACCTCGAACGGCCAGCGCGACGCCGCCGGCACGTACGCGGTCCAGTGCTCGTTGGCGCCGATCACCCGGACCTGCACCTTCTGCTCGGCCGCCAGCACGTCGGCGTAGAGGCTGCGGCCTCCGGTCCGCGCCGCGTGTTTGGCCGACGCGGTCAGCATCGCCCGCGTCCGCGGCGGCACCATGGGGTACGCGTAGATCTGGCCGTGCGGGTGGTGCAGCGTCACGCCGATCTCCACGCCCCGGTTCTCGAACGGGAAGACCTGCGCGACGCCGGTCAGCGTGGACATCTCGGCGGTCCGGTCGGCGAGGACGTCGATCACGGTACGGACGCGCTCCGGCGCCAGCGACACGAAGGAGCTGTTGTGGTCGCTGGTGAAGCAGACCACCTCGCAGCGCCCGACGCCCGGCCGTACCGGCACGAGCTCGGTTACTTCCGTGATCTCGTTCGGATCGACCCGGTCGCTGAACGACGGGAACTGGTTCTCGAACACCACGACGTCGTAGTCGGGCGCCGGGATCTCGCTCGCGAAGTCCGGGGTCGACGGGCAGAGCGGGCACTTGTCGCTGGGCGGTAGGTAGGTGCGCTGCTGCCGGTGCGCGTTGACCGCCACCCACTCGTCGACCAGCGGGTCGAGCCGCAGCTGTGCGGTCGCCGGGGGTGGCGGCAGATCCCGGGTGTCGGGGTAGCCGCGGTCCTCGTCGGTGTGCTCGTCGAAATAGATGAGTTCCCGGCCATCGGAGAGGCGAATCGCTGTACGCCTGGCGATGGTCACTGAGCACTCACCACTACGAGCTCGTTCACTTGTTCGGCGAGGAGGGCCCGAGCCGTCTCATCGAGGCCGTCGTCGGTGATGAGCACGTCGGCGCGGTCCAACGGGACGATCGAAGAGATGCCCACCGTGCCCCACTTGGTGTGGTCGGCCAGCACCACCAGCCGCTCGGCCGCCTCGACCAATGCACGGTTGACGTCCGCCTCCATCAGATTCGGCGTGGTGTAGCCGGCTCGCTCGCTCATCCCATGCACGCCCAGGAACAGCATGTCGAGATGCAGCGTGCCGATCGCCGCGACCGCCACCGGGCCGACGAGCGCGTCCGACGGCGTCCGCGTGCCGCCGGTGAGCACGACCGTCTGGTCGGGCCGCCCGGCTCGGTAGAAGATGTCGGCGACCGGGATCGAGTTGGTCACCACCGTCAGCGACGGCACATCGACGAGCCGCTGCGCCAGCCCGGCCGTCGTGGTGCCGGCCGACAGCGCGATCGCGTCGCCCGGGGAGACCAGTGCCGCCGCGCGCATCGCCATCGCTGCCTTCTCGGCACGCTGACGTACGGACTTCGCCGCGAAGCCCGGCTCATGCGCCGAGCCGGGGCTGACCGTGGTCGCCCCACCGTGCACCTTCGCCAGTAGACCCCGGTCCGCCAGGGACTCGAGGTCGCGGCGAATCGTCATGTCGGACACGCCATACTCGGAGGCCAGCTCGCTGACCCGGACGCCGCCCGCCGCTCGGACTCGGTCCAGGATCGCGGCCTGCCGCTGTTGTGCCAGCATCAGCAACCCACCGCGCTAGGTCGGGTCATCCGCACTATTTCGAACACGTGCGAACACTACCTGGCGATCGGGTGTGCGCAAAAGAGTGACGTTTGCCGCGCGGGTTACGAGCTGCCCCGTCCGCGCTTGTGCGGGGCTGAGAGAACGTTCTCTACCTTGACAGTTCCAATCATTGCGGCCAAACCGACAGCCCGCACCCGGCCACTTCCCATCGGCCGCGACGGCCGACACTATGCCGCGACGGCCGGCACTGCGCCGCGACGGCCGGCGCTGCGCCGCGACGATCATGGGGTTGTGACGGAGTTATGAGTGATTTGTCCGGCGTAACCCCATGATCAACGCGGATATGCCGGGCCTCAGCTCAGCTTCGGCGCGGGTATGCGGGGCCTCAGCTCAGCTTCGGCTCCACCCAGCCGTTCTCCACGAGGTAGGCCAGCACCACGTCGATCGCCTCGGGCACGGTCATCGCCGTGGTGTCGATGACCAGCTCCGCGTCGGTCGGCTCTTCGTACGGGTCGTCGATGCCGGTCATCCCGCGCAACTGGCCGGCGCGGGCGCGCGCGTACAAGCCCTTGCGGTCGCGCTGCTCGCACACCTCGAGCGGCGTCGCAACGTGTACCAGGACGAATCCGGCGCCCGCTTCGACGGCCATCTCACGCACGGCGGCGCGGGCGCTCGCGTACGGCGCGATGGGGCAGGCCACGGCCAACCCACGGTGCCGGGCGATCTCGGCCGCGACCCAGCCGATCCGGCGGACGTTGCGATCCCGGTCGGCCTTGCTGAAACCCAGCCCGGCGGAGAGTTCGCGGCGCACCACGTCGCCGTCGAGCAGCGTGATCGTGCGTTCGCCGGTCTCGCGCATCGAGTCGGCCAGCCCCCGGGCGATCGTGGACTTGCCGGACCCGGAGAGGCCGGTGAAGAACACGACCAGACCGCGGTGCCGCCGCGGCGGTCGTACCCGGGCCAGCTCCTTGGCTACCGCCGGCGGGGTATGCCACTCCGGCAGCGGGAAGCCGCGGTCGAGCAGATCGTCGATCTCGGCGGCGGTCATCGCCAGGCGCCGGTTGCGCGGCGGGATGTCATCGCGCCAGCGCCACTGGCCATCGCGGTTGTCGTAGGCCAACTCGCGCGGGACCAGCACGCGCAGGCCGGCGCCGGACAGCATGTCCCCGGTGGACAGCACGTGGGTCACACCGTACGCGGCGGCCACCCGCGCGCGCAGCAGCGCATCGCGCATCTCGTCGCCGCGCAGCGTGAGCGGCACCGCGACGATGGTCGCGGGTGGCATCCGGTCCCGGGCCGCGAAGATCGCGCGGACCAACGCCTCCGGCGGCAGGCCGTCCGGCCCCGGGCCGGTCACCGGGATGATGATGAGCAGGTGGGCGGCCAGCGTCCGCGCGGCGTGCGCGATCTGCGCCAGTTGCGGCCGGTGTAGCGGGCGGTCGGCGATCACGCCGAGGACCCGGCCCGGGGGCAGTAGGGCCCGCACTTCTTCGGGGGTACGGCGCAGCCGCTGGAACGGACCCTGCCCACCCTCGCCCAAGCGGGTCACCGTGCCGCCGATCCCGTACTTGCCGTCCACGGTGGGCCAGGCGTCGGACGCCTCGATCGCGCCCTCCGGCGCGCCCTCGGGGTCGGTGAGCACCACCGTGCGATGCAGCGGGTCGTCCAGGTCCAGCCCTTCGGCCATCTCGCGCGGCACCTCGAGGGTGACCGGGACCGGCCACGGCGTGCCGTCGGCGAGCGTGCCACGGCGCGCCAGCGCGGCCAGGTCGGCGCGGCCGAGGAAGCCGGTGAGCGGCGCATACGCCCCCGACAGCAGTAGTTCGAGGTCCGCGAGTTCGTGCGGGCGCGGCGTGTAGGACGGCGCGTCGCGCAGCACGTCCTCCGGCAGCACCGAACCGTTCATGGGAGTGCCTCCTTAGGCATGCCCTCGTGGCCCTCGCTGCGCGCGGTCATGCCGCTGCCTCCGTAGGCGCGCCCGTGTGGCCCTCGCTGCGCTCGGTCATGCCGACGCCTCCTTAGGCATGCCCTCGTGGCCCTCGCTGCGCTCGGTGCGCTCGGTCATGCCGCCGCCTCACTTCGCCCACCGAGCTCGATGGTCCGCTCGCCTTGCTCGCACACGTGTCAAATCCCCCTGCAGCCGAATGATGCACAGTTTCGCAGCAGGGTTCCATCCGGTCGAGCGGGGCTCCGCTGTCCAGCCGATCATGACTCTTCCCCGAACGGACCCGGTACTGCCTTAGGGGTTTTGCCGGATCCGCACAGTGACAGCGGTCCCTACGCTGTGCCGGTGAGCATCATCGAGACCTACGGGTTGACCAAGACGTACGGCGGGCGGGTGACTGCCCTCGCCGACCTGACCGTCGCCGTCGAGCCCGGCATCATCGGTCTGGTCGGCGCGAACGGCGCCGGGAAGTCCACCTTCATCAAGATCCTGCTCGGGCTGCTGACGCCGACCAGCGGCGAGGCGAGGGTCTTCGACCTCGACCCGACCACCGACACGGACCGCGTCCGCGCCCGCGTCGGCTACATGCCGGAGCACGACAGCCTGCCGCCGGACGTGTCCGCGGCCGAGTTCGTCACCCACCTGGGCCGGATCAGCGGCCTGCCCCGCACGGCGGCCCGCGAGCGTGCTTCCGAGGCGCTGCGCCACGTCGGGCTCTACGAGGAGCGGTACCGGCAGATCGGCGGCTACTCGACCGGCATGAAGCAGCGGGTCAAGCTCGCCCAGGCCCTGGTGCACGACCCCGACCTGCTGCTGCTCGACGAGCCGACGAACGGTCTCGACCCGGCCGGCCGCGACGCCATGCTGGCGCTCGTGCACCGGATCGGCACCGAGTTCGGCATCTCCGTGGTGGTCTGCTCGCACCTGCTCGGCGAGGTCGAGCGGATCTGCGACTCGCTCGTGGCGATCGAGGCCGGCCGGCTGCTGCGCGCGGACCGGATCTCCGCGATGACCGGCGCCCGCGACGTACTCGCGGTCGAGGTCAGCGAGGGTACGGAGGAGTTGTCCGCGGCGCTCACCACGCTCGGCCTGCCGGTGAGCCAGGAGGGCCGGCTCCTGCTCGTACCCCTGGATGACGATTCGGCCTACGACCGCATCCTGCGGGCGGTGGCCGACCTGGACCTGCCGTTGCACCGCCTTGATCAGCGACGCCACCGCGTCGCCGAGCTCTTCGCCACGAGGGAGGCCGCCGATGTCTGAGGCGAGTGTCATCCACGACATCGGGTACCAGCGCTACACCGGCCCCCGGCTCGGCCGCTGGGCCGTCGTCGGCGCGCTGTACGTGCACGGCCTGCGCGCCGCCTTCGGGCTGGGCCGCAGCGCCAAATCCAAGATCTTCCCCTGGCTGGTGGTCGGCATCACCACGCTGGTCGCGGTGATCGTGGCCGCGGTACGCGCCCAGACCGGCATCGTGGCGCTGAATTACATCCAGTTCGCCGACGCGATGAGCTGGCTGGTCATCTTCTTCGTCGCGATCGTCGCGCCCGAGCTGGTATCCCGGGATCTGCGGGCCGGCGTGTTGCCGCTGTACTTCAGCCGGCCGCTGCGTTCCGCCGACTACCTGGCGGCGAAGTTCGCGGCCCTGGTCTCGGCGGTCTGGCTGCTGCTCGGCGTACCGCAGTTCATCATGTTCCTCGGCGCCGCATTCACCACGAAGAAGGGCATTTCCGGGGTCTGGCACGAGCTGGGCGATCTACTACCGGCGTGGGGCTACAGCCTGCTCTGGGCGCTCGTGTTCGCCTCGATCAGCCTGCTGATCGCGTCCCTGACCGGCAAGCGGGCGTTCGCGGCCGGCGGCATCGTCGCCGTGTTCCTGATGACCCCTCCGATCGTCGGGGTGCTGTCCATCCTGCCGTCCTCGACGGCACAGCAACTCGCCGGCCTGGCCAGCCCCGCGACCCTGGTCAGCGGCGTGGGCACCTGGCTGATCCCGGCCACGAACACCGGGATCGACATCGGCCGCTTCGGGCTGGTGTACGCGATCGAGGCCGGCACGCTCATCGCGGCGTGCCTGCTGTTGCTACTGGCCCGCTACCGGAAGGTCGCCTCGCTATGACGACCGTTGATCTGCAGAACGTCTCCCGCTGGTACGGCAATGTGGTCGCCGTCAACGACATCAGCATGACGCTCGACCCGGGCGTCACCGGCCTGCTCGGCCCGAACGGTGCCGGCAAGACGACGGTGCTGCACATGATGGCGGGCTTCCTGTCCCCGTCCCGCGGCACGGTCACCGTCGACGGGACGCCGACCTGGCGTAACCCCGGCGTCTACCGGCGGCTCGGCCTGGTCAACGAGCGGGAGTCGGTGCACAGCTTCCTCACCGCGTGGGAGTTCGTGCTGGCCAGCGCGAAGATGCACAAGCTGCCGGATCCGCGGGCCGCCGCCGCCAACGCGCTCGCGCTGGTCGAGATGACCGATGCGCAGGACCGCCGGATCGGTACGTACTCCAAGGGCATGCGACAGCGCACCCGGGTCGCGGCCGCGCTGGTGCACAACCCCGAGGTGCTTCTGCTGGACGAGCCGTTCAACGGCATGGACCCGCGGCAGCGCATGCACATGATGGCGTTGCTGCACGCGCTCGGCGACCGTGGCCACACGATCCTGTTCAGCTCGCACATCCTCGAGGAAGTCGAACAGGTCTCCGGCACCGTGCAGGTGATCGTGGCGGGCCGCCTGGCGGCGTCCGGCGACTACCGCCGGATCCGCCGACTCATGACGAACCGGCCGCACGTGTTCGCCGTGCAGTCCTCCGACGACCGACGGCTGGCGGTGGCGCTGATCGGCGAGAAGTCGGTCAGCGGCGTCGAGGTCGACCCGGCTGCGGGGCTGACCGTACGGGCGTCCGACTACGGCAGTTTCACCCGCGCGCTGCCACGGATCGCGTTGGGCGAGGGCATCCGGCTACGGAAGCTGCTGCCGTCCGACGAGTCCCTGGAAAGCGTCTTCTCGTACCTGCTGGAGGCATGACGTGTCGACCGTCGCATACATCACCACCCGCGGCCTGTTCGGCCGTCGACGAGTGCTGCTTCTCCTGCCCTTGCCCGCGCTACTGGTCGGGTTGGCGCTGATCTGCCGGGCGTACGACGTGCGCCCGGACCAATGGGGGACTCCCGTTATCGCCGGTCTCGGCCTCGCCGTGGTCCTGCCGGTCATCGCCCTGATCGTCGGCACCGGGGTGCTCGGGTCCGAAGTGGACGACGGCACGATCGTGCACATCCTCACCAAGCCGTTGCCGCGCCGCGACATCATCCTGGCGAAGCTCGGCATCGCGGTCGGCGTCACCGCGGTCGCCACGGCCGTGCCGCTGTACATCGCGGGCGTGCTCGCCGATTCGGTACGCCTGGGGCTGGCGCTCGCGGCCGCCGCCGCGGTGGGTGCGTGCGCGTACTCGGCCCTGTTCCTGCTGCTCAGCCTGCTGACACGGCGGCCGGTGCTGCTCGGCCTCGTCTACATCCTGGTGTGGGAGGGGTTGCTGGGCCGGTTCGTGAGCGGCACCCGGGTGCTCTCCATCGAGCAGTACGTCATCACGATCGCGGACAAGATCGCACCCACGAACCTGCTCGCCGGGAAGGTGTCGGTCCCGGTCGCGATCATCATGAGCGTGATCGTCTCGGTAGGTTGCACGATCGCGGCTGTCGACCGCCTGAGAAGCTTCAGCGTGGCCGGCGAAACGAGCTAACCCCCGCCTCCCCGGCCCGCCCGGGCGAGCCCGCCGCCCCGGGCCGAGTCCGCCGGCCCGGGCCGAGCCCGCCGGGCCGAGCCGCCCCGGGCCGAGCCCGCCAGGTCGAGCCCGCCGGGCCGAGCCCGCCGGGCCGAGCCCGCCGGCCCGAGCCCGCCGGCCCGGGCGGCCCGTGTTGATCATGGGGTTAGTGCGCGACAGATCGGACAAATGGTCGCTCTAACCCCATGATCAACACGGACCCCGGCGGGGCCGGCAGCCCGGGGCGGGTGGTCGGGGGCGGGGGTTAGCCAGTGTTGCGCATGCCTGCGGCTATGCCGTTGACCGTCGTCAGCAGCGCGCGCTCCAGTGCTGTCGAGTCGCTTGCGGCTCGGCGGGCGCCTGGGGCCACAGGCAGTTGACGGTCGGTGGCGGAGAGATCCCGGTACTGGCGGAGCAGCGCCACCTGCAGGTGGTGAAGCGGCTCCAGGTACGTGTCGCGGACGCTGAGCGTGCGGGACAGCTCCGGCTGGTTGGCCAGTAGGGTCGCGCCACCCGTGATGGCGAGCACTTCGCTGACCGTGCGGTCGTACTCCTGCTGGATCGTGTCGAAGATCGACCGCAACTCGCCCGGGACCAGCGTCTCGACGTAGCGCCGCGCGATTTTCAGGTCGGTCTTGGCCAGCATCATCTCGACGTTCGAGAGGAACGTCCTGAAGAACTGCCAGTTGGCGTTCATCTCCGCCAGCACCTCGGCCTGCCCGGCCTCGCGGACCGCGGCCAGGCCGGTGCCGACGCCGAACCAGCCCGGCACGATCTGGCGGGTCTGGGTCCAGCCGAAGACCCACGGGATGGCCCGCAGGCCGCTCAGCCCGGCATCGGCGTTGGGCCGCTTCGACGGCCGGGAGCCGATGTTCAGCGCGCCGAGCAGTTCGGTCGGGGTCGCCGCCCAGAAGTACGCGGGCAGGTCCGGGTTCTCGACCAGCCGCCGGTACTGGGCGAACGCCGCATCCGACGCGATGTCCATCGCCGCATCCCAGCGAGCCAGCGACGTCAGGTCCACGGACGGCGTCGTGTGCAGGAGCGTGGCCTGCAGCACCGCGGCGACGGTGAGTTCCAGGTTCTCCCGGGCCAGCGCCGGGATCGTGTACTTGTCGCTGATCACCTCGCCCTGCTCGGTGACCTTGATGGCGCCGTCCAGCGTGCCGTACGGCTGGGCCAGGATCGCCTCGTGGGTGGGCCCGCCGCCGCGGCCGACCGTGCCGCCGCGGCCGTGGAAGAGCCGCAGCCGCACGCCGTGCCGGGCCGCCACGTCGCGCAGCGCGCGCTGCGCCTTGTGGATCGACCACTGGCTGGTGGTGATCCCGGCCTCCTTGTTGGAGTCCGAGTAGCCCAGCATGACCTCCTGCAGGTCGCCCCGGGCCCGGACGATCTCCCGGTACGCCGGCAGGGACAGCATCTCGTCCAGCAGCTCGCCGCCGGCGTCCAGCTCGGCCGGCGTCTCCAGCAGCGGCACGATGCCGACCCGCGCGCGGTGGGTGTGGATGTCGATGAGACCGGCCTCGCGGGCCAGCACGGCCGCGGCGAGGACGTCGTCGACGCCGAGCGTCATGGAGATGATGTACGACTCGATGACGTCCTGGCCGAACCGGTCCTGCGAGTCGCGGATCGTGTTGAACACGTCGAACGTCTTGCGGGCGGACTCGGTCAGCGGAGTGTCGGGCGCCGACAGCGGCCGCCGGCCGGTCAGTTCGTCGGCGAGCAGCTTGGTCCGCTCCGCCCGGTCCAGCGCCGGATAGTCGTCGACCTCGCCGACCTGCGCGTACATCTGGGCCAGCACCTCGTGGTGCTTCTCCGCGTGCTCGCGGACGTCCAGCGTGGCCAGCTGCAGGCCGAACGCAGAGACGGTACGCACGGCGGAGGCGACCGAGCCCACCGCGGTGAGCTGGCCCGAGTTGCGGGCCAGTGAGGCCCGCATCAACTCGAGGTCGGCGATCAGCTCGTCGCTGCCGCGATAGTCGCGCCCGGGCATGTGCGCGGTGCCCTGGCGCAGCCGCTGCCGCGTGTTGGCCAGCTTCGCCTTGATGCAGCGCACCTTGAGCCGGTACGGCTCCTCGGCGTTCGTCCGGCGGAACCGCGGCGCCACCTCGGGCAGGTTCTCCAGGTCCTTGGCCAGGCTGGCGGACAGGTCGAGGGACACGCCCCGCAGCCGCTTCGACACGGACAGCTCGTCGATCAGCGCGTCCATCGCGATCTCCGTCGCCTGGATGCCGTGCTCATGCTGGATCATGAGCACGTCCCGGGTCACGTCCGGCGTGACGAACGGGTTGCCGTCGCGGTCGCCGCCGATCCACGAACCGAAGGTGAGCGGCCGGGCCGTCGGGGCTGTCTCCACGCCCAGCTGGCGCAGGGTCTCGGCGAGATCGTCGAGCACCCGCGGGGCGGCGTCGGCGTACAGGTCCTTGAGGTAGAAGACCGCGTTGCGCGCCTCGTCGGTCGGGTCCGGGCGGTCCAGGCGCAGCTCGTCGGTCTGCCAGAGCAGGTCGATCAGCTCGGCGAAGCGGCGGGTCGAGGCGGTGGTGTCCGACGCGCCGTACAGCACCGCGTCGGCGGCCTCGGCGTCCAGCGCGTCGGCGAGCTGGCGCAGCTTGGACAGGATCGAGCGGCGCGCCGCCTCGGTCGGGTGGGCGGTGAAGACGGGCCGTACGGCGAGCCGGCGAGCGGCCGCGGCGATCTCGTCGGCCGGTACGCCCCGCTCAGCGATCAGCTTGGCGGCCTGGTCCAGCCAGCCGCCGTCGCGGGCCCGCCGCCGTCGGAGCTCGCGGGCGCGGTGCACCTGCTCGGTGATGTTCGCCAGGTGGAAGTAGGTGGAGAAAGCGCGAGCCAGCTTCGTGCCGGTGGTGACGTCCATGGCCGCCAGCCGGTCGGCCGCGGCCTGTGCGTCCTGCCGGACCAGCGCACGGATCTCCTCGACGAGGTCGAGCAGCGGACGGCCCTCCTGCCGGGCCAAGGTCTGGCCGAGCAGCCGGCCGATGCGGCGGATGTCGGCGCGCAGGGCCGCGTCAGGCCCGTCGGGTTCGATGTGGCCGTGCAGGTCGGTCACCGGGGCGCTCCTTTGCCAGGCGTGCGGAGGACAGCGCTGTCCCGACTCCTGGCGATCGTATCGAGGCGCGGCCCCGCCCGCGTGTTTTGAGGCAAGTCTCATAGGTCCTCACGCTCAGTTCACATCCAGCCCGCTTTCATGGTCGCCACATCGACCGGAATGATTCCGGCCGCCGCACGGGGAGGAACCCATGAGAAGAACTCGTTTGCTGGTGGCGGGCGCGGTGACCGCGGCGGTGGCGCTAGCGGCCGCGGGCGTCGGGGTGGCGCAGGCGGCCAGCGATCCGCCGGCGTTGGCGTTCGTCGCGGCGACACCGAACGTGACCGCGAACCGGTATGTCGACGGCGACTTCGTCTGGCTCGACCTCGATCTGGGCGTAAACCTGATCGCCGGCAAGTATCCGTTCGAGATCCGGGCCACCCGCAAGTCGTACGCGGATCCGATCGTCGCGCAGCAGCTCGTGGTCAAGAACGGCAAGAAGAGGTCCGTGACGCTCCCGGCCGGCTTGGTCGACAACTTCGGCGGGTTCTCCGACTTCACCACGATCACGATCAAGGACGCCGCCGGCGCGACCGTGCAGCGCTACGACACCGACTTCTGCCCGAACACGTGGGGTTCGGCCCGGACCCGGCGCGACGCGCCGGCCTCGACGCCATATCCGACCGGCTGTGCCGGGTCGAACCCGTTCACGCTGGGCTCCGTCTGGGGCATCCAGGCCGGATGGAATGCCACCACCGAGAGCATGCCCCGGTACGACGGCACCAAGAACGAGCCGCAGTTCGACATCCCGGCGGGGTCGTACGCGATGACCGTCGCGCTGAACCCGAAGTACCGTGACTTCTTCAAGATCCCGGCGGCCGATGCCACGGTGCAGCTCCGCCTGACCGTCGTCAACGTCAGCCCGGACGCCGGTCCGGCCGCGCTGGCAGAGGCCAGGACGAAGGCCGCCCGCTCCGGCGAGTCGGGGTCCGACGCCGCGCTGCTGGCCGAGCACGGCGACCACGGCGGCCAGGGCGATCCGAGCCTGCAGGTGTCCGCGTACAAGCCGGAGTTCCGGCCGCCCGCGAGGCGCCCGGCAACGGTGAAGGCCGCCCCGAAGTCCGGGCCGCGCCCCGACCTGCGGTCGCTGCCCGCGTGGGGCATCTCGCTGTCGCAGGAAGAGGGCAGGTGGTACGTCAACTTCGGCGCGACCGTGTGGAATGCCGGCACGTCCCCGCTGCTCGTGGACGGCTTCCGGCGGACCGGCACCGAGCTGATGGACGCGTACCAGTACTTCTTCGACGCCAGCGGCAAGGAAGTCGGCTCGGTCCCGGCCGGGACGATGGAGTGGGACCCGCGCGAGGGGCACCGGCACTGGCACTTCACCGACTTCGCGCGGTACAACCTGCTGGCGGCGGATGCCAAGCTGGCCGTCAAGTCGGGTAAGGAGGCGTTCTGCCTGGCCAACACGGACGCGGTCGACTACACCCTGCCGAACGCCAAGTGGCGGCCGGACAACACCGACCTGTCCAGCTCCTGCGGGCAGAACACGGCGGTGGCGGTGCGTGAGGTGCTCGACATCGGCAACGGCGACACATACAGCCAGAGCCTGCCCGGCCAGTCGTTCGACGTCACCGACCTGCCGAACGGCACCTATTACATCGAGGTGCTGGCCAACCCGGCGAAGAAGCTGACCGAGCTGAGCACGACCAACAACTCGGCGCTACGCAAGATCATCCTGGGCGGCACCCCGACCGAGCGCACCCTCTCGGTGCCCCCGGTCAACGGCATCGCCGGTTGACGCGGACCCCTCAGGCGGACATCGGTACGGCGGAAGGACGCCTCCTCCGCCGTACCGAGCCGCAGGCGCGGTAGGGCCCGGTCTTGTCGGTGGGGCGGACTACGCTTGAGGCATACCCCCCGTCCTCGCGGCGTTGGGGTTATTCGACGTGCCTCTTGCTGTCAGGAGAACTCCCCGTGCAACTTGCCGGTCTCATCCCGGCCGCCCTGCGCGACCGGGGGCTGGCCCGCGCCCGCGACCTCGCCCGCAAGGGCGGCGTCGACTCCGATGCGCTCGACCTCACCGCGCCCGCGTCGCTACGCCCCTTCGTGGTCGCCGCCGTCGCGGCCCCCACCGACACCGCCGGCGCTGGCCGACCCGTGCTCGCCGTGACCGCGACCAGCCGTGAGGCCGAGGACCTCGCCGACGCGCTCGGCGGGCTGATCAGCCCGGATCGGATCGCCGTCTACCCGTCCTGGGAGACGCTGCCGCACGAGCGGCTCTCGCCGCGGTCCGACACCGTGGGCCGCCGCCTCGCCGTGCTGCGGCGGTTGGCGCACCCCGCCGGCGCCCCGCTCCAGGTTGTGGTCGCGCCCGTGCGTAGCCTGCTTCAGCCGCAGCTCAAGGGGCTCGGCGACCTCGAGCCGGTGGAGCTGCACACGGGCGGGACGGCCGAGCTGGAGGAGGTCGCGCGGCGGCTGTCCGACATGGCGTATGCCCGCGTCGACCTGGTGACCAAGCGTGGCGAGTTCGCGGTCCGCGGCGGGATCCTCGACGTCTTCCCGCCGACCGACGAGCACCCGTCCCGAGTGGAGTTCTGGGGCGACGAGGTCGAGGAGATCCGCACGTTCGCGGTCGCCGACCAGCGCACCATCGACCCGGTGGAGCGGCTCTGGGCGCCGCCGTGTCGCGAGCTGCTGCTGACTCCCTCGGTACGCGCGCGCGCCGCCGCCCTCAGCGAGGAGCACCCGGAGCTCGCCGAGATCCTGGACAAGCTGGCCGAGGGCATCCCGGTCGAGGGCATGGAGTCACTCGCCCCCGCGCTCCTGCAGGGCGGTTCTGGGGACCTTGGCTCGTCCGCGGCCGAAGGCGGCGAGCCGGTCGCCGGAACCTCCGCAGGCACGGACTCGATGGAGCTGCTGCTCGACTGCATGCCGTCCGGTACCCACGTGCTGCTCTGCGACCCCGAACGCATCCGGACCAGGGCGCACGACCTCGTCCGTACGTCGGAAGAGTTCCTGGAGGCCAGCTGGGCCGCGGCCGCCGCCGGCGGCCGGGCCCCGATCGACGTCGGCGCCGTGGCCTTCCGCACCCTCGGCGACGTACGGGCGCACGCCGCGGTCCTGCATCAGCCGTGGTGGACGGTGTCCCCGTTCGGGTTGGCGGCCGCCGACGCCGGCGAGGCCTTCGACGATCAGCCCTGGTTGGAGAAGCCCGTGGTGGAGGTCTCGCCCGACCTGGGCGACACGATCGCGCTGTCCGCGCAGCCGGTCCCGCTCTACCACGGCGACACCGCCCGGCTGGCCAACGACCTCGCGCAGTGGGTCTCCTCCCAGTGGTCGATCGCGCTGGTCTTCGAGGGCCACGGCACCGCCCAGCGCGCCACCGAGCTGCTGCGTGACGCCGGCCTCGGCGTCACGCCGGTGGATTCCATCGAGACCGCCATCGAGCCCGGGCAGCTGCTCGTGACGTGCGGCGCGCTCAACCACGGCTTCATCGACGAGGCCTCCCAGCTCGCCGTCATCACCGGCAACGACATCACCGGCGGCCGTGGCGCGTCCACGAAGGACATGCGCAAGATGCCGAGCCGCCGGCGCAACACCATCGACCCGCTGGAACTTCGGGCCGGTGACTTCGTCGTGCACGAGCAGCACGGCATCGGCAGGTACGTCGAGCTGGTGCAGCGCACCGTCAACGGCGCCGACCGGGAGTACATGGTGATCGAGTACGCGCCGTCCAAGCGCGGCCAGCCCGGGGACCGGTTGTTCGTGCCCACCGACCAGCTCGACCAGCTCTCCCGCTACGTCGGCGGCGAGTCGCCCACGCTGCACAAGATGGGCGGCTCGGACTGGCAGAAGAGCAAAGCGCGGGCCCGCAAGGCGGTCCGGGAGATCGCCGCGCAGCTGATCCAGCTGTACGCGGCCCGGCAGGCGTCGAAGGGGCACTCGTTCGGCCCGGACACACCGTGGCAGCGCGAGCTCGAGGACGCGTTCCCGTACATCGAGACGCCCGACCAGCTGGCCGCCATCCACGAGGTCAAGCACGACATGGAGCTGCCCATCCCGATGGACCGGCTGATCTCCGGCGACGTCGGCTACGGCAAGACCGAGATC
Organism: Actinoplanes sp.; assembly: GCA_036001925.1. GTDB lineage: Bacteria > Actinomycetota > Actinomycetes > Mycobacteriales > Micromonosporaceae > Actinoplanes. The sequence goes on along the minus strand of DASYTU010000003.1, from coordinate 18,246 downwards.
GCGGTCCGGGCGGCGTTCAAGGCCGTGCAGGACGGCAAGCAGGTCGCCATCCTGGTGCCGACCACGCTGCTCGCGCAGCAGCACTACAACACTTTCACGGAACGGATGAACCAGTTCCCGGTGTCGGTCCGGCAGCTGTCGCGGTTCCAGACGCCGAAGGAGGCCGCGCTGGTTCTCGAGGGGGCCGCGAACGGCACCGCGGACATCGTGATCGGCACCCACCGGCTGCTGCAGTCCACGACCCGGTTCAAGAACCTCGGCATGGTCATCGTGGACGAGGAACAGCGCTTCGGCGTCGAGCACAAGGAGCAGCTCAAGACGCTGCGGGCGTCCGTGGACGTGCTGACCATGTCGGCCACGCCGATCCCTCGCACGCTCGAGATGGCGATCACCGGCATCCGCGAGATGTCCACGATCGCCACCCCGCCCGAGGAGCGGCATCCCGTGCTCACGTTCGTGGGTGCGCAGGACGACAGGCAGGTCGCCGCCGCGATCCACCGCGAGCTGCTCCGCGACGGCCAGGTGTTCTATGTGCACAACCGCGTCGAGTCGATCGAGAAGGCCGCCCGCCGGCTGCGGGAGCTGGTGCCCGAGGCCCGGATCGCCGTCGCGCACGGGCAGATGGGCGAGGACGCGCTCGAGAAGGTGATGGTCTCCTTCTGGGAGAAGGATTTCGACGTCCTGGTCTGCACGACGATCGTGGAGTCCGGCATCGACATCCCGAACGCGAACACGCTCATCGTCGAGCGTGCGGACCTGCTCGGCCTGGCCCAGCTGCACCAGATCCGCGGTCGCGTGGGCCGCGGCCGCGAGCGGGCGTACGCGTACTTCCTGTACCCGCCGGAGAAGCCGTTGACCGAGCAGGCGCACGAGCGGCTCGCCACCATCGCCCAGCACACCGAGCTCGGCGCCGGCATGTACGTGGCCATGAAGGACCTCGAGATCCGCGGCGCGGGCAACCTGCTCGGCGGCGAGCAGTCCGGCCACATCGAAGGCGTCGGGTTCGACCTGTACGTGCGGATGGTCGGCGAAGCCGTCAGCGCGTTCAAGGGTGAGCGGCCGGACGCCGAGGACGGCGCGGGCGAGACCAAGATCGACTTGCCGATCGACGCGCACCTGCCGACCGGTTACATCTCGGTGGAACGGCTACGCCTGGAGATGTACCGCAAGCTGGCCGAGGCCCGCGACACCATCCGGCTCGACGAGGTCGTCGCCGAGATGACCGACCGGTACGGCGAGCCGCCGGAGCCGGTCGCGAACCTCATCGCGGTGGCCCGGTTCCGCCTGCTGGCCCGGGCGTACGGCCTCACCGACGTGTCGGTGCAGGGCAAGCACCTGCGGTTCTCCCCGCTGGTGCTACCCGACTCGAAGCAGCTCCGGCTCAAGCGCTACCACCCGGACGCGGTCTACAAGCAGGCGAACGACCAGGTGAGCGTGCCCCGCCCGACGACGCGCCGGGTCGGCGGTGAGCCGCTGCGCGACCAGGCCCTGCTGGAGTGGAGCGCCCAGCTGCTCAGGGACGTGCTGGGCGAGCCGCCGGTAGCGGTCGTGGCCGCCGGAGACGCTGGTCTGGTCCGCGCCGGTGGGGGCGGGCGGCGCGGCCGGGCCGGCGCGTGAGAGAGTGACCGCCATGCAGCGTGCCCGCCGACTCGCTTCCGTCGTCGCCGTCGCCGCCCTCGCCGTGAGTGGTCTGGCCGCCTGCCGGTCAGAGCCGACCGTGGCCGCGTACGTGGGTCAGGACCGCATCACCGAGGACCGGGTGTCCGGCGTGCTCGACAACGCGAGGCAGAACAAGATCACCGCGGCTCAGGGACAGCAGGCGTCGGAAATCAAGCGGCAGGACGTGGTCGACACGCTGGTCGGCCTGGACGTCATGCGCCAGATCGCCAAGCGGCGCGGGCTGACCGCGACCCCCGTGGACTCCGCTCAGGTCGCCCAAGCGGTCGGGCTGAAGGCGGGCGCGGAGTACGTCGCGCTCTACACGGAGTACCGCGGGTTGCTCAGCGCGGCCGGTTCCAGCGGCAAGCCCGCCCAGCCGACCGAGGCCGACCTGCGCGACGTCTACAACCGGCTCACCGCCGCCGGCGCCATCCCGAAGGGCGCGTCATTCGAGCAGTTCGCGGGCAGCATCTCGGAGAAGGACCAGCAGACGCTGGCGCAGAACATCGGGCTGCGCAACGACCTCCAGTCGGAGATCGCCAAGCTGAACACGGTGATCAATCCCAAGTACACCGTGCCCGAGCTGCCGCTGGTCTCGGCCCAGGGCCCGGACGGCCGGGCGCTGCCGCTCGTGGTGCTGCCGTTCGCCAAGCGGACCGGCTCGCCGACCGTCGTAGACGCGTCCTGACCGCTGCCCGGCCCGACCGTGACCGCCCGGATCGTTCTGCTGGTGACATCGCCCCGGCTGCCGGCCGGGCTGCTCACGGCCGCGGCCTGGGACCTGGTCCGGGCCTTTCCGGTGTTCGCCGCCGCGGACGGCGAGCAGCCGGCCGCGCTGCGCGCCGCCGGCGTGTCGGTCACGGTCGTGGATCCAGACCCCGAAGCTTTGGTACGCGCGCTCGGCGCCCACGAAAGCATCGTGTGGCTGGCCGGCCCGGCCGGTGACGAGGACTTCGCGCGCCGGCTCGGATTGCGGCTGGCCCGCGAACCGGCGCTGGCCGAACTGGAGCTGATGTACGGCTCGTGGGATCCGCCCGGCGCCCGGCTGCTCGACGCGGTCGCGGTCATGGACCGTCTGGTGTCGCCCGGCGGCGACCTGTGGAAGCAGCAGCAGACCCACGCCAGCCTGGCGCCGTACCTGCTCGAGGAGAGTTACGAGGCGTACGACGCGATCGTCGAGGGCGACCTGGCCGCGCTGCGCGAGGAGCTCGGCGACGTCCTGCTGCAGATCGTGTTGCACGCGCGGCTGGCGGAGGATCTGCCCGAGGACGAGCGGTGGAATGTCGACGACGTGGCCGCCGGCCTGGTCGACAAGATGGTCCGCCGCAACCCGCACGTCTTCGCGGGGGAGAACGTCGACGGCGTCGCCGAGATCATCGAGAACTGGGAACGGATCAAGCAAGCGGAGAAATCCCGGGGCTCGGCTCTCGACGGGATCGCGTCGAGTCAACCCGCGCTGGCGCTGGCCGCGAAGATCCTGCAGCGCGCGGAACGCGCCGGGCTCGTCGTACCGCTGCCGTCGGGGTCCGATCTTGGTGCCGTGTTGCTGCGCGCCGTCGCGCAGGCGCGGGCGGACGGCCTCGATGCCGAGGCGGCGCTGCGCCGGGCTGCGCTCGACTACGCGGCAGACGTCCGCGCCGCGGAGACGGCACCGCGCCGGGCTGCGCTCGACAACGTGGCAGAAGACCGCGCCGCGAAAGACCAAAACGTCGGACCCGCCGAGTAGGTTTCGGGACATGCCGGAGTTCGTACCGCTCGCCGAGCGCATCATCGACGCCCTCCTGGAAAGCGATCCTGCTCTGGCGTCGGCCGCAGGCGACCATCGCTTCGACGACCGGCTGCCCGACCTTTCGCCGGGCGCCGTCGCCGACCGCGTGGCGATGTTGCGCGACGCGACCGACGCGCTGGCCGGCGTCGAGACCGACGAGTTCGGCGCACCGGAGCAGGTCGACCACGCGATCCTGTCGGCGCTGGTGGAGCGCGGCCTGTTCGAGCTGACGGACGTTCGCGAGCACGAGTGGAACCCGCTCGAGCACAATCCCGGTCCGCTGCTGCACACGCTGCTGTCGCGCCCGTTCGCGCCGGCCGATCAGCGGCTGACCAGCCTGGGCGGGCGCCTCGCGGCCATCCCGGACGCGCTCGCCACCGCGCGGGCCGTGCTGCGCGACGTACCGCGGATCCACGCCGAGACCGCGATCGGGCAGTTCGCGGGCACGGCCGTGCTGATCCGTGACGAGCTGCCCACGCTGGTCGCCCAGGAGCCGGGCCTGCGGTCGGCGGTGGAGCCGGCCGCCGCGGCCGCGCTCGACGCGCTGGACGAGTTCGGTTCCTGGCTGCGTAAGCGTCTCGAGAATGGCGAACCGGGGCGTGACCCGAGGCTGGGCCGCCCGCTCTGGGAGGCACGGCTCTGGCACACGCTCGACACCGAGCTTCCGGCCGCCGAGGTGCTGGCCCGGGCGACGCGCAACCTGGACTCGGTGAGCGAGGCGTTGCGTGAGGCAGCGGCCGAGCTGGTCGGCAGCCCACCCACGGACGAGACCGTCGGCAAGGCCCTCGACACGCTGGCCGCGCAGCATCCCGACGACGCCTCGATCGTCGACCTGGCGAAGATCACCATGACCGAGGCGACCGACTTCGTCCGCGATCATGACGTGCTGACGCTGATCGACGATCCGTGCGTCATCGAGGAGATGCCCGAGTTCGCCCGCGGCGTCGCGGTGGCCTACTGCGACCCGCCCGGTCCGCTCGAAACCGCCGACGTCCCGACGTTCTACTGCATCTCGCCGACGCCGGCGGACTGGTCGCCGGAGCGGGTGGAGTCGTTCTACCGGGAGTACAACGACCACATGATCCGCGAGCTCACCGTGCACGAGGCGATGCCGGGGCATTTCCTGCAGATCGCGCACGCGCGGCGGTTCCGGGCCGACACCCGGGTCCGGGCGCTGGGCTGGTCCGGGCCGTTCGTCGAGGGCTGGGCGGTGTACGCCGAGGAACTGATGGCCGGCCTCGGTTTCGGCGGCCTGCCGGTACGCCTGCAGCAGCTCAAGATGCAGCTGCGGATGAGCATCAACGCGATCATCGACCAGCTCGTGCACTGCGACGACATGACCGAGGCAGACGCGATGGCGTTGATGACCGGCCGCGGCTTCCAGGAGGTCGGCGAGGCGTCCGGCAAGTGGCGGCGGGCGTTGCTCACGTCGACACAGCTCTCCACGTACTTCGTCGGCTACACCGAGGTCGCCGGCATTGCGGCGGCGCGTCCGTTCGGCGCGACGCCGAAAGCGTGGCACGACGCGATGCTGGCGCACGGTTCCCCGCCGCCGCGCCATCTGCGCACGCTGCTGGGAGTCTGACACCACCGACGTGTCCAAGTGGGCGTTTGCTGGTTAGCGCGTCCGCCTCTGATCGACCGTCGTCGCGTTACGCGACGGGTCGAACGCGTCGCTCCGGACCCGGTCGGCGTACCCGGTCATCGCCACGTCGATCTTCTTGCCGCCGAGCTGCCCGGTGAAGCTGCCCAGGACACCGTCGCTGGTGATGCAGGTGCTGAACTCGCGCGCCTTCGCGTCGTCGACGTTCCCGAGCGCCACGCACGTGGCGTGCCGGCCCGCGATCGTGGTGTCGTGTTGCGCGACGGTCATGTCCGGGTCGAGCCGGGCGGCGTTCAACAGGCTCTGTACGACGGCCGGGGTGACCAGGCCGGCCTTCTCGGCGTCGGCGAACATGCTGGCCGGAAGGGGAGTGGTCGGCGTGGGCGGCGCGGTCATCGTGCAGGTCTTCCGCAGGCACCGGGTCGTCGCGGCGGTGGTCACGAGCACCGCTCCGCCGGGGTAGCGATAGGCGGTCCGCGACGGATTCTGCGCCTGCGCGATGGTGGCGGTGGCTCCGCCGGACAGCTGGTAGGTGGCGGCGTAGGTGAGCGACGCCGACCCACTCAGCTGCGCGGCGAGCCCCGCGACCAGGTCGTTGCGGGTGAGGCCCTGGGCCGCGGCCGGGTTGTCGAAGTCCGCGCAGCCCGCGAGCGCCAGCGCCACGGCGAGAATGCCGGGGACGGCGCGGCTTCGGGCGGGGAGCACCCGAACACCTAAGCGGATCCGGCAACCGGGCGCAAACCCAAAAGCAGCTCAGCCGGCGGTACGGGCCGCCGGAATGCCGCGCACGCGGGCTCGATACGCTCGGTGCCGTGGTCGGCCGCACGGTCGCGGTCTAGGTTTTCATCCGTACGAGCATGAGGAGCGACACGACACATGGCCACCATCGAAGCGATCGTCGCCCGGGAGATTCTCGACTCGCGGGGCAACCCGACCGTCGAGGTCGAAGTCGGCCTGGACGATGGCACGATCGGCCGCGCGGCGGTGCCGTCCGGCGCCTCCACCGGCGCGTTCGAGGCCATCGAGCTGCGTGACGGCGACAAGAGCCGCTACCTGGGCAAGGGCGTCCAGAAGGCGGTCCGCAACGTCGAGGAGAGGATCGTCGACGAGCTGGTCGGCTACGAGGCCGACGACCAGCGCCTCATCGACCAGAAGATGATCGACCTCGACGGCACCCCGGACAAGTCCGGCCTCGGCGCGAACGCCATCCTGGGCGTCTCGCTGGCCGTCGCGAAGGCTGCCGCCGCGTCGACCGAGCTGCCGCTGTTCCGGTACTTGGGCGGCCCGAACGCGCACCTGCTGCCCGTACCGATGATGAACATCCTCAACGGCGGAGCGCACGCGGACTCGAACGTCGACGTGCAGGAGTTCATGGTCGCGCCGATCGGCGCGCCGACCTTCAGCGAGGCGCTCCGCAGCGGCGCCGAGGTGTACCACGCGCTCAAGTCCGTACTGAAGAAGAAGGGTCTGTCGACCGGTCTCGGGGACGAGGGCGGTTTCGCGCCGAACCTGCCGACCAACGCGGCCGCGCTCGACCTGATCGCGGAGGCCGTGCAGGCCGCCGGCTATGCGCTCGGCAGCGACATCGTGCTCGCCATGGACGTGGCCGCGACCGAGTTCTACTCCGACGGCTCGTACGTCTTCGAGGGTTCGCCCAAGTCCACCGACGAGATGATCAACTACTACGCCAAGCTCGCCGATGCGTACCCAATCGTCTCGATCGAGGACCCGCTGGCCGAGGAGGACTGGGCCGGCTGGGCGGCGATGACCGGGCAGCTCGGCGGCAAGCTGCAGATCGTCGGCGACGACCTGTTCGTCACGAACCCGCAGCGCATCGCCCGGGGCATCGCCGACGGCGCCGCGAACGCGGTCCTGGTCAAGGTGAACCAGATCGGCACGCTGACCGAGACGCTGGACGCCGTGGACCTGGCCCACCGGGCCGGCTTCCGGACGATGATGAGCCACCGCTCGGGGGAGACCGAGGACGTCACCATCGCCGACCTGGCCGTCGCGGTCGGCAGCGGCCAGATCAAGACCGGGGCGCCGGCCCGGTCCGATCGCGTCGCCAAGTACAACCAACTTCTGCGCATCGAGGAGCAGCTGGACGACGCCGCCCGGTACGCCGGGGCGGGCGCGTTCCCGCGTTACCGCTCCGCATAGTCCGTGGCCGTCAGATCATGGAGTTGTGGCTTTCGCGTTTCCGGGCATAGGTTCTGAGCGAATGCCGCAGCTCCATGGTCCGGCGAGTTCCTCCGGGGGAGGGCAGGGATGACGCAACGCCGCACGCCGAGCGGACAGGGCCCGTCCCGCCGACCCGGCCGCGCCGAGCGTCCCGGCCCGCGCAGTTCGGCGCGTCCCACCGTCGCCACCCGCATCGAGCCCCGGGCCGCCGTGACCCGGATCCCCGCGTCCCGGGCCACCCGCCCGGCCGCGGCGCGCCGTACGGCCACGACCGGTGCCACGAAGCGTACGGTGGCGCCCCGCCCGCGCGCGTTCACCGGCCGGGCGAGCGTCCTCATCGTCGTGCTCGTCGCGCTCGCGCTGGCGTACACGTATCCGGTGCGCGTCTACCTGGCTCAGGAGTCCCAGATCGGCAAGATGGAGGCGGCGCAGGCCGCCCAGCGGGAGAAGATCAACGGCCTCACCCAGGAGGTCGCGAAGTGGCAGGACCCGGAGTACGTCCGCATCCAGGCCCGCGATCGCCTGTTCTACGTCCGCCCCGGTGAGGTGCCGCTGCTCGTGTTGAACGATCCGGCGGGCGCCGCCCGTGACGCCGGCAAGCCGCTACCCGCGGCGGCCCCCGACCGCTGGTACGACACGCTGTGGGGCAGCGTCGCGGCGGCCAATGCGGAGCCGCGTCGCTGATGGATCAGCGTGACATCGATGTCGTCGCCGCGCAGCTCGGCCGCCGTCCCCGCGGCGTCCGCGCCGTCGCGCATCGCTGCCCGTGTGGCAATCCGGACGTGGTGGAGACGTCGCCGCGGCTCGACGACGGTACGCCGTTCCCGACGCTCTACTACCTGACCTGCCCGCATGCCACGGCCGCGTGCAGCCGCCTCGAATCGGCCGGTGTGATGCGCGACATGCAGCAGCGGCTGTCGACCGACCCGGAGCTCGCCGCGCGGTACGAGAAGGCCGGCGAGGACTACCTGGCTCGGCGCAAGGCCATCGAGGACGTTCCGGAGATCAGCCATGTCTCGGCGGGCGGCATGCCCGATCGGGTGAAGTGCCTGCACGTGCACCTCGCCCACGCGCTCGCCGCCGGGCCGGGCGTGAACCCGTTCGGCGACGAGGTCCGCGACGCGGTCGAGCCGTGGTGGTCCGGCGGTCCCTGCGTTGCGCCCGGCGCTTCCTAGACTCGAACCCATGCAGGTCGAGATCCGGCGAGCACGCACGTCCGACGTGAAGGCCATCCGCGCGCTCGTCGACACGTACACGGACGATCGGCGCCTGCTCAGCAAGGCCACCGTGACCCTGTACGAGGACGTCCAGGAGTTCTGGGTGGCGGCGCGCACCGAGGACGAGTGGGTGGTCGGCTGCGGCGCGCTGCACGTGATGTGGGAGGACCTTGCCGAGATCCGCACGGTCGCGGTCGCGCCCGAGTACCGCGGTCTCAAGATCGGTCACCGGATCGTCTCCGAGCTGCTGGGCGTCGCCCGCGAGCTGGGCGTGGCCCGGGTCTTCTGCCTCACGTTCGAGACGCGGTTCTTCGGCTCGTTCGGGTTCACGCCGATCGACGGCGCCCCGGTGCCGCACAGCGTCTACGAGCAGTTGCTGCGCTCGTACGACGAGGGCATCGCCGAGTTCCTCGACCTCGAACGGGTCAAACCCAACACCCTGGGCAACACGAGAATGCTGCTGCACCTATGAGAGTCGCGGCCGTCGACTGCGGCACCAACTCCGTCCGTCTCCTCATCGCCGACGTGGTCGGCGACACCCTCACGGATGTGGCCCGGCGGATGGAGATCGTCCGGCTCGGCGAGGGCGTGGACCGCACCGGCCGGCTTTCGCCCGAGGCCATCGACCGCACCCGCCGCGCCATGCTCGGCTACGCCGCCGAGATCGTCGAGCTGGGTGTCACCGCGGTCCGGATGGTCGCCACCTCGGCCACCCGGGACGCGTCCAACGCCGCCGACTTCCGTGCCATGGTCCGCGGTGTGCTCGGCGTCGACCCCGAGGTGATCAGCGGTGACGAGGAGGCGCGGCTGTCCTTCACCGGCGCGGTGCGCGGCCTGGTCGCCGAGCCGCCGTACCTGATCGTGGACATCGGCGGCGGCTCGACGGAATTCGTGACCGGCGGTTCCGCTATCACCGGAGCGATCTCCGTCGACGTCGGCTGCGTCCGGATGACCGAGCGGTACCTGACGTCGGACCCGCCGACCGCCGCCCAGATCGCGGCCGCCGAGGCGGACATCACGGCCGCCGTGGATCGTGCGCTGGCGGCCGTGCCGGGCCGCGGCGCGACGACGCTGGTCGGCCTGGCCGGGTCGGTTACGACCGTGACGGCGCTGGCTCTCGGACTGCCCGAGTACGACGCAACGCGCATCCACCACGCGCGGGTCGGTTACGACGCGGTGGCGAAGGTCACGGCCGACCTGCTAGCCGCCACGGTGACCGAGCGGCGCGCGCTGCCGGTCATGCACCCCGGCCGGGCGGACGTCATCGGCGCGGGCGCGCTGATCCTGCGCACCATCATGGAACGCTCGGGACTGCGATCCGTCGTGGCCAGCGAGCACGACATCCTCGACGGCATCTGCTATGGACTTGCGGCTGGGTGAACCCGGCACGGGTTCACAGCACCGACCGCGTCGGAGCTGACGCACATGTTTCACCCGGAGCTGAGCGGACCCCGTGCGCCCCGGGTCACGGGACGGGTGATCTGCTGGACGCGTGCCCAGCCGTACCCCCGACGATGTTGTGGCCCGCGCGGCCGCCGCGGCCGATCTGCCCGCGCTCGACGCGGCCGTCGCCGATTGTTTCGCCTGTCCGCGTCTCGTTGCCTGGCGTGAGGAGGTCGCCACCGTCCGCCGCGCGTCCTTCCGCGACCAGCACTATTGGGGCCGTCCGGTGCCGGGCTTCGGCGCGCCGGACGCGACGATCGGCATTCTCGGGCTTGCGCCCGCGGCGCACGGCGGCAACCGCACCGGCCGCATCTTTACCGGCGACCGCTCGGGCGACGTGCTGTTCGCCGCGCTGCACCGCGCCGGCCTCGCGAACCAGCCCACCAGCGTCGCCGCCGACGACGGCCTGGCGCTGCGACACACCCGGATCTTCGCGGCCGTGCGGTGCGCGCCGCCGGACAACAAGCCGCTGCCGATCGAGCGGGACACCTGCGCGCCGTGGCTGCACCGCGAGGTCGCGCTGATCGCACCGACGCTCAAGGTCGTCGTCGCGCTGGGCGCGTTCGCATGGGCCGCGTGGTGGCCCGTCATCCACGCCGTGTACGGCCGCACGGCGCCCGTCCCGCGGCCGAAGTTCGGGCACGGTGCGCAGGTCAGCCTGCCCGGCGTCCCGGACCTGCTGGGGTGCTTCCACGTCAGCCAGCAGAACACTTTCACCGGCCGGTTGACGCCGCTCATGCTCGACGACGTGTTCGCCCGTGCGAAGTGCCTGGCGGGCCTGGCATGATTCGTGCTCTGCCGACATTCCCGCACGTACAGATCTGAGCCCTCGATGGACCTCGCCGCACTGCGCCGCTGGTGGCCGCTGGCCGCCGTCCTCGGGTTGCTCTTCCTCACGTCGCTGGCCGCCACCCGGTCCGCGCCGCAACTCGATCAGATCGCCCGCGACCCGGCGCCCGTGGACACGGCTCCGCCGCTACTCCCCACCCATCCAGCGGCGACGCCGGCTGGCGCGGCGACGCAGGCCGCGGCGCCCGAGGCCGCCAAAGGGCTGCCGGACTGGATCGGCACGGTCGCGCTGGTCGCCCTCGGCGTCGCCGCGCTGGTGATCGTGGCGCTGGTGGTCTGGGCGCTCATCCGGGACCAGATGCGGCGCCAGGCCCGGCGGACCGGTCGTCGCGCACCCGTGGCGCCGGCGCCCCGTACCGCCGACGAGCTGGTGGCCGCGCTCGACGCCGGCCTCGAGGAGCTGTCGGATACCGACCGCGACCCGCGCCGGGCGGTGATCGCCTGCTGGGTGCGGCTCGAGCAGGCAGCCGCCGCGGCCGGCACGCCCCGGCATCCCGGCGACAGTCCCACCGACCTGGTCGGCCGTCTGCTCGCCGAGCAGCGGGTCGACGCGCGGGTGCTCGCGGCGTTGCTGGAGGTCTACCGGCAGGCCCGCTACGCGACGCACACCGTCGACGACCAGATGCGGGTGCAGGCCCGCTCGGCGCTCCAGCGGCTGCGCTCCGACCTGGGCGCGGGAGTCCCGCGATGAGCGATCGAGTTGGCGCGGCGGCGTCTGGACCGGAGCGAAGCGGAGGGAAGACGTCGCCCTCCAGCGCCGCACGAGAGAGCGAATCATCTGCACAGCGCGAGCGGGACCGGATCGGCGGCCTCGACGATCTCTTCGCGATGGTGGAGGAGCCGGTCGTCGAGGAACTCGAGGAGATCGAGGAGAAGCCGCGATCGCGGGCCGCCTGGGCGATCCGCAACCTGCTGCTTGTCGCGGTCGCCACGGTGGTGACAGTGGCCGCGCTGCGCTCCGCCGGCTTCGGCATCTCGCTCCTGGTCGTGGTGGCCGCGTTCGTCGCGCTGCGGCTGCTCATGCTCGCGGTCTCCGAGGTCGCGCCGCCGCCCGCGCCCAAGCCGAGCACGCGGCGCAACAAAGCCGACGACGAGGGTCTCTACCACTGGGCGGGTTCGGATTCGCTGCGTGCCGCCGTACGCCGCTGGGAGCGGCGCCTCGAATGGTCGCAGTCGGACCCGGCGTCGTTCTCGCGTAACGTTCTGCCCGTGCTCGCCGAGCTCACCGACGAACGACTGCGACTGCGCCACGGCATCACCCGCGCCTCGGACCCGCGCCGGGCCCGGGAGCTGCTCGGCGAGCCGCTGTGGCTGATGCTGGGCGACGCTGGCCGCCGGCCGCCGCGGGCCCGCGACCTCGCGAACTACGTGGAAATGCTGGAGCGACTGTGAGAAAGGGTGCATCGGTGAAGGACGCAGGCGTGGAGGCCATCCCCCCGTACGAGGTGGGACGGCTGGCCGGCGCCGTCCTGGACTCGGTCGGCAGCGTGGTGGTCGGCAAGCGGGAGGCCCTCGAGCTGGTGCTCGCCGGCATCCTCGCGGGCGGCCACGTGCTGCTGGAGGACCTCCCCGGGCTCGGCAAGACGCTGACCGCCCGATGCTTCGCCCAGTCTCTCGGGCTCGACTTCCGGCGCCTTCAGTTCACCCCCGACCTGCTGCCCGCCGACGTCACCGGCTCGTTCCTCTACGACCAGCGCAAGGGCGACTTCGCGTTCCGCGCCGGTCCGGTATTCACCAACATGCTGCTCGCCGACGAGATCAACCGGACGCCGCCGAAGACCCAGGCCGCCCTGCTCGAGGCGATGCAGGAGAAGCAGGTCTCAGTCGAGGGCGTCACATACCGGCTGGACCCGCCGTTCCACGTGCTCGCGACCGCCAACCCGATCGAGTACGAAGGCACGTATCCGCTGCCCGAAGCCCAGCTCGACCGGTTCCTGATGCGCGTCTCGTTCGGCTACCCGACCGCCGAGGAGGAGTGGGACGTGCTGCGCCGGCGCATGTCCCGCCGCCAAGAAGAGGCGCAGCTACCGCCCGTGGTGGACGCCCGCACGCTGCGTTCGATGCAGGCCGCGCTGGAGACGGTAGCGGTGGAGGACTCGATCGGCCGGTACATCGTGGCGCTGACCGCGGCGACCCGCGAGCACGCGTCGGCGCTGGTCGGCTCGTCGCCCCGCGGCTCGCTCGCGTTGTTGCTGCTGGCCCGCGCCCGCGCGGTCATGGCGGGCCGGGACTTCGTGGTGCCCGAGGACGTCAAGGACGTGGCAGTGCCGGCCCTGGCGCACCGGATCACGCTGCGACCCGAGATGTGGCTGCGCAGGGTCGATCCGTCGTTCGTGGTCGAGGAGGTCCTGGGGGCGACACCCGCCCCGGCCAGCGGCGCCCTGCCGACGTACGCGGGCGGGTACTCCGGCCAGTGAGCATGACCGAGCAGCCGCCGCTGCGCGCCGCCGTACCGGCTGCCGAGCCGGTGGCGGACGACGGCTGGTCGGTGCCGGTGTGGGTGCCCACCCGGGCGCTCGGCCGTACCGTCCTGCTCACCGGCCTCCTGCTGGTCCTCGGTGTCGCGCTCGGCCGCGTCGACCTGGTGCTGCTCGCGGCGCCGTTCGCGGTCGGTGCGGCGATCGGGCTGCGCAGGATGCCGCGCTCCGCGCCCGACGTGGCCATCGACACCGACGAAGAGCACATCGTCGAGGGCGGCCGCGTCGACGCCGCGCTCACCGTCACCAACCCCGACGTCATCGCGTACGACCTGGTCGTGCTCCGTACCCGGGCGTCGTCGTGGCTGAAGCTGGAGAACGCGGACCGGCCGTTCGCGGTCACCGTGCCGTCCGGCGGCTGGGCCGCGGCCGATCTGCCGGGCGACGCGCTGCGGTGGGGCCGCCACGATGTGGGGCCGGCCGCGGCCCGGGTCGCCGCGTGCGGCGGCCTGCTGGCCTGCCGTCCGGTGGTCACGCCGGCGCGCGGCGTGCGGGTCTATCCCGAGACCGAGCCGTTCGCGGCCGTCGAGGCGATGCCGGCCGCGGCGGGTCTGGTCGGCAACCACCGGTCGCGGCGTCCCGGCGAGGGCGGCGAGCTCGCCGGTGTACGGCCGTTCGCGCCCGGCGACCGGCTGCGGCGCATCGATTGGCGGGTCTCGTTGCGGACCCGCGACCTGCACGTGGCCGCCACGCTCTCCGACCGCGATGCCGAGGTCCTGCTGCTGCTCGACGTGCTCAGCGAGGCTGGTACCTCGGGCGGCGTGCGGGGCAGCGCATCGGTGCTGGACACCACGGTCCGGTCGGCCGCCGCCATCGCCGAGCACTACCTGAAGCGCGGTGACCGGGTCTCCCTCCTCGAGTACGGCGCCTCGGCGCGCCGGCTGCGTCCCGCCACCGGGCGACGGCAGTACCTGACCGTCCTCGAGTGGCTGCTCGACGTCCGCGCCGACGTCGCCGACCAGTCGCCGTACGAACACGTCCTCGGCGCGCACCACGTCTCGTCCGACGCGCTGGTCGTCGTGCTGACTCCGCTGATCGACCCGCGCTCGGCCGACATGCTGGCCCAGCTCACCCAGTCGGGCCGGTACACCGTGGCGGTCGACACGCTTCCGGTGGGGGCCGAGCCGCCGCAGCGCGGCGCCTGGACGCAGCTGGCCACTCGGATCTGGCGCATCGAGCGGGAGAACGTGCTCGGCCGGCTCCGCGAGCACGGTGTACCGGTGGTGACATGGGCCGGGGCGGGCAGTCTCGACCAGGTGCTGCGTGACGTGGCGCGCCTCGCCTCGGCGCCGAGGGGGCGCTGACGTGCTCGCCCGGATCACCGATCGGATCGAACGGGCGCGCCGGGCCGCCGGCCGGGCCACGATCGTGCCGTTCCTGGTGCGCTGCGGCATCGCGCTCAGCTTCGTGCTGGCGATGACCGTGGCGTGGCCCACGTCGATCGCGGCGAGCCGGTACGCGCCGCTGCTGTTCGTGGTCGCCGCGTATCCGGCGTTCGTGCCTCGCGGGCGGGGCGCCACGGTCGCGATCCTGGTCGCGGTGGCCGGCTGGATCGTCGACACGACGTGGTTCGACGCGCGGGTGGCGCTGTGGCGGGTGCTGAGCATGGCCACGTTTCTCTACATCGGACACACCCTGACGGCGCTCGCCGCCGCCCTTCCGTACGATGCGATCGTCAACCTCGACGTGGTCACGACCTGGCTCGGGCGCGCGCTGGCCGTGGTGCTGATCTCGGCCGTGTTGACCGTCATCGCGCTGGGCCTGACCTCGGCGCTGGCCGGCGGCGCGTTCGTCGTCGCGACGCTGGTGGGGCTGGCCGGCGCGGTCGGTGCCACCATGCTGCTCTCGCGGCTGCTTCGAAGGACCTGACCCGTGACAGACGGACTTGTGCTTCGTCACAGACGGCGGTTCAATGCCGTCCACGCGGGACAATAGAAGCGTGAATCCGAAGCGCATCGTTGTCGTAGGCGCAGGTCACGTGGGGCTGTACGCCGCCTTGCGCCTGTCCAAGAAGCTCAGTGCGCGCCGCGCCGAGGTCGTCGTGATCGACCCGCAGCCGCACATGACGTACCAGCCGTTCCTGCCCGAGGCCGCGGCCGGGAACATCTCGCCGCGCCACTCCGTCGTGCCGCTGCGGCGGGAGCTCAAGCGCTGCCGCATCGTCTCCGGCGAGGTCACCCGGATCGAGCACGCCCGCAAGACCGTCACGATCCAGCCGATCGACGGCCCGGCCACGGAGATGCCCTACGACCACATCATCGTGGCGCCCGGCTCGGTCTCCCGGACCCTGCCGATCCCCGGCCTGCGCGAGCGCGGCATCGGGTTCAAGACCATCGGCGAGGCCATCTACCTGCGCAACCACATCCTCGATCGGCTCGATGTCGCGGCCGTCACGCCCGACCCCGAGGTGCGCAAGGCGTCGTTGACCTTCGTGTTCGTGGGCGGCGGCTACGCCGGCATCGAGGCGCTGGCCGAGATGGAGGACATGGTCCACGACGCGCTGGACTACTACCCCGAGCTGGACCCGAAGGAGGTCCGGTTCGTCCTGGTCGAGGCGACCACCCGGGTCCTGCCGGAGGTCGGGCCCGACATGGGCGCGTACGCGGTCCGCCAGCTCGACGCCCGCGGCATCGACATCCGGCTCGGCACCCGCCTGGAGTCCTGCGTCGACGGCCTGATCGTGCTCTCCGACGGCGCCGCCTTCCGCGCCGAGACGCTGGTCTGGACGGCCGGCGTCAAACCGTCCCCGATGCTTGACCACACCGACCTGCCGCGCGGCCCGCGCGGGCACATCACGTGCCTGCCCACGCTGCAGGTGGTCGACGGCGACCGGGTGCTGGAGGGCGCGTGGAGCGCCGGCGACTGCGCCCAGGTGCCCGACCTGACCAAGGCTGTGCCACCTCCGGCGCCTGGTCCTTCGGACGGCGCGGAGAACCCGAATCCGGTGGTGTACTGCTCGCCGAGCGCGCAACACGCGGTCCGCCAGGCCGCCGTCCTGGCCGGCAACATCCGGCAGGTCATCCTGGGCGGCACGCCCAAGGACTACAAGCACAAGTACGCCGGCAGCGTCGCGAGCCTCGGCCTGCACAAGGGCGTCGCCCAGGTGTACGGGATCAAGCTGAGGGGCCTGCCCGCGTGGTTCATGCACCGGACGTACCACATGAGCCGTATCCCGTCGTTCAACCGTAAGATCCGGGTTGTCGTGGACTGGACGCTCGCGTTCCTGCTCAAGCGCGAGGTGATCTCGCTGGGCCAGCTGCACGAGCCGCGTGAGGAGTTCGTCCACGTGGCCACGCCGCAGGAGGAGCCCCGAGTCGGCGCGGGCGCGCGCTGACGGCTTCGTAGCCCCACCCGGGCGCAACCGATACGGTGGTGAGCGTTCGGCACATCTCGCCCGGGTGGTGGAACGGCAGACACGGCCGCCTTAAAAGCGGCTGCCCCAAAAAGGCGTGCGGGTTCGAGACCCGCCCCGGGCACGCAAAGGATCCGCAACGAGATCATCGGAGGCCGGGGCAGAATCCCCGGCCCCCGGCGTGCCCAGGACAGCGTGGACGGTGGCGCCGAGTTCGGTGGCGGTGTCTCCGGTGATCGTGACGCGTAGGTCCAGTTCGCTGGTGAGATCGTTGTACCGCAGTTCGAGGTGAATGGCGTCGTAGAGGCGCCGTTGCCGCTCTTCCGGCAGCCGGTCAAGATCGATATTGGCCTGAGGTACGGTGTCCAGCAGAGAAAGATCAACCGACGGTCGTACTCGACTTTGCCGGGCATGCTCGGCGAGAAGATCCTTCTTCTTCCGCTGTTCTGCGAGGATTGTTCCGAATCGGCCTGAATGCCGGATCGCCACGCTTGGTCGAAGTCGTCGTCTCCGGACGGCTCGAAGCTCTCCAGCTCCCGGACGAGGTTGTCCGGGCGCTGCTGGAGGTTGGCGATCTCCGCCGTGAGCGCGGTCGCGCGGGCCGCCGCGCGGTCGTCGGTGGCGGGTTCGCTGATCGCTCGGGCCAGGAGGAGTTCGCGGCCGTCGCCGAAGACGCGCTGGGCGAAGAAGCGTTGCAGTGGTGCGGTGAGTTCGTCCTCGCGGACAACGACATGCGCCGGGTGGGTGTCGTACCACGGTTGGTGGGCGTGGTTCTTGGGGTCCGGGCTGCATCGGTAGTAAGTGCAGGTCCGCACGGTGTGCCCCCACGCCCGTCGGCCGCAGATGTCGCAACGCAGGTATGACCGAAGCGCGTAGGTCCGCTTGGTCTCGGGGTGTCGGCGCAGGGTCGCGTCGGAGCGCGATCCCTTGCGGAATCGCGCCACCGTGCTGGCGGCTTCGAAGATCTCTCGAGTGACCAGGGGCTCGTGGGTGGCCATGGCGGACCAGACCCAGGCGCTGGTGAGCATCGTCGGCGCAGCCGTGGCGGTTCCTGCTCGGCTGGCAGATGCTCCGCGCCCGACGGTCCACGCGCCGCCTGCAGGCCACCGGGCCGGTGGCGCATCTGGCCAACGTGGCGGTGTTCGTCGCCCTCTACCTCACCCCGTTCTACGCACCGGCGCTGGCGTTCACCAGCGACGCCGCGCTGCTGTTCTACGGCACGTCGATGCTGCTCGCCGCGGTACGCGGCTACGCCGGCTGCGAGGTCCTGGCGATCTCCAACTGGCTGCCGCGCCGCCACGACCAGATCGGCTACCTGCTGTTCCTGCCCGTCGACAGGATCGACAACCATCGACACCAACCGACCGGATAGCTCCTATGGATAGTCCGGCCGATACCCGGCCGGGAAGGCGCCCATCATGTCGGAGACCACTCCCGCCGCGCGCGGCGGCACCACGATCGCTTCCGTGGTCGGCGCGCTCGGCTCGGCCGCCAGCTCCCTGCTGGCCACTTTCTGCTGTGTCGGCCCGGTCGCCTACAGCGCCCTTGGCGCGGGTGGGGTCCTGGCGGCCGCCCGGCTGCAGCCGTGGCGGCCCTGGCTGCTGGCCGCCTCGGCGGTGTTCCTCGGGTTGGGGTTCTGGTCGGCGCACCGGCGGCGCACGGCAGTCGTCGACGGGCAGGTGTGCCGGGTGAAGGCC
>DASYTU010000002.1:0-5525 GCA_036001925.1 Actinoplanes sp. | reverse complement strand
CTTTCGGACGGCCTATAAGTATGCGTGGGTTGTGAACTTCAACCGCCCACGATACGGCACTCGGCCGGCAACGGAACCGCAGCCGGACCTGCACGCGGGAAGCGCCATCTTCCTCCACGTCGGTACTGGCGCGACAGCCGGATGCGTTGCTGTGCCGGAGGAGCGCGCATTGTCGGTCTCGCGTTGGCTTGACCCGGCAAAGCGTCCAGTCGTCATCATCGGCGAGGACAACTGGCTACTCGCGTAGAATGACGCTCCCATTCCTGCGATTAGTTCGCGGGCGCGCATCTCCGCACGCTAAAAGAATGCCGTGCGTGCATGCACCGAGCTGCTATCACCATGGGGGAGGTCCGGCACGAATAGCGGCCCAGAATAGTCCCAGCGGGAAGAATAGCGCCAGCTTTACCGTCAAGAATAGACCCCGAGATTCTAGCCCACCGTACAGGACAGCCAGGCAGGGGGGCCGAAGTACTTGCCGGCCCGCAGGCCGCGTCAAGGATGCGGCCGCCCGGCGGGCACCGCTGGATCAGTTGGCCGACGAAGCGGCGATGAGTGGGGCTGATCGCCCCCCACACCTGCTGGTCGTAGGTTGCGGCGTGGAGGGTGTCGTGCCGCTCCTCCGCCACCCGGCGCCGTTCCCCAAGCCACGCCCTGCGGTCCACCTTCCACTTCCCTGACCCGCTCGTCGCCGATGATAGGCTCGTGGTCGCCAAGCTCGCGGGTGTAGCTCAATGGCAGAGCACTAGCCTTCCAAGCTCGTGACGCGGGTTCGATTCCCGTCACCCGCTCCAACAACCTCCCAGGTAGACCGCCTGCCGGCATCGCGTCCACTCCCTACCGTCGCCGCCGTGCCCCGTGCGTGCCTTACGTGCCCGCTCCGTGCCCCGAGGCTTGGTGGCAGCAAGGGCCAGGTCATCCAGGGCCGAGGCGAGCGCGGCCTGCCGGTCAGCCATCACGTGCTGGTAGCGGAGCGCCACCGTGGTCGCGTCGTGCCTCGGACGCGCCGCGCGCGGCCCTCGCGGCGTGCGCCTCGATCTCCCACCGCGCCCCAGGGTGGAGGGATCTGGCCGGACGGTGCTGGCATGCCCGACCCCCAGCCGCAGGCCCCTCCCCCGAACCAACACGGCACCTGAGCCGACCACGGCCGGCAGGCCTGATCGCATGGCCGACTTCGTTGGCTCCACCGTTGGCCCCTTGGCATGTCCGGGTGTTGGCGCTTCGAGCTGACCGATAGCCGGCCGCGGTTCCCGAGTATCGTGTTCCCAGGAGGTCGAGCATGAGCGAGCAGGGCTGGAGGGAGTTCCTCGCCGCCGACGGCGTCGATGACTGGGTCGTGCTGCACGGCGGCGCGACGGCCGTCTTCAAGGTCGGATCGATCGGCGAGGCGGCGCGGCTGGCCGCGGCCGTTGCGGAGATCGACGGCTTCCAGGGATCGGGGGCGTTGCTGACGATCGTCGATGCCTCCCTCACGGTGCGGTTGACCCGTGGCCCCTTGCAGCTCGAATCTCGGCATGTCGACCTGGCGCGGGCCGTCTCGGAGGTCGCATCGGCGCACGGCGCGGTCGCCGACCGCGTATCGGTCCAGGAGGTGCAGCTCGCGATCGCCTCGAAGCCAGATGCGGTGGATGTCGGCTTCTGGCGCGCGGTGCTCGGCTATGCGCCGCTGGGCGACGACGCCGGCGTCGACCCGCTCGGGCACGGGTCGACGGTCTGGATGCAGGAGCTCGACGAGGCCAAGCCGCTGCGGCACGCGATGCACGTCGACGTATCGGTCGGACGCGACCACGTCGAGGGACGGCTGGCGGCGGCGCTCGCCGCGGGCGGTCGCGTCGTCTGGGAGAGCGAGGAGCACTGGACGCTCGCCGATCGGGCCGGGAACCGCGTCTGCATCACCGCCTGGCCCGATGGAGCCACCAAGGCGCCTCCCGACCCCGCCTGAGCCGCCTCGACTGCGGTCTACCGCTGTGTCCGAATCGGGGGCGCCAGAGCCGTATCGGGCAGGAGGATCGGTCCGGAGGTCGTGTCCGTCGGATCGGTGGGTGGTCGTGGGCCGGCTCCGAACGTCCCCACCCTCCTAGATACGATCAAGGGTAGTCTTCGGCTCGCGTGCTCTCCGGAGGCTGGCTTGTCGGACATGATCACCGTGGCCCAGGTGCTCGTCTACATTGGTTGTGCTGGCCTGCGGTTGTCCGTCGCCTACCTCGGGCCGCCGCCGTGACCCGCGTCCTGCTGGTGCTCCTGCTCGCCTTCGGCAGCCTCCCCGCCGCGCGCGCCCGCGTGCAGCCGGCCGGGGATCCTGTGCTGGTCGCGGTCGGGGACATCTCGCCGGACCCGTTCCGTCCGTGGCTCGGCGGGCAGGACGACCTCGTCACCGCCGACCTTGTCGGGACGCTCGAGCCCGACCGGGTTCTCCCGCTCGGCGACAACCAGTACGAGTTCGGGAAAATCGAAGCGTTCGCACATCCCGAGGGGTACGCGCAGTCGTGGGGCCGCCAGAGCATCTACGACCGGAGCTGCCCCGTCGCCGGCAACCACGAGTATTGGACCACCCCTGGCGCCGCCGGGTTCCACACCCACTTCGCGCGGCGGCTTCAGGAATGCGCCCAGACCGGTCGGCCCGACCTCGGCTGGTACGCCTACGACCTCGGGACGTGGCGGGTGTATGCCCTCAACACCGACTGCGGCCGGACCAGCCCCTACACCAGCCCCCCCTGCGACGCCCCGTCCGAGCAGGTCCGGTGGCTCCAGCAGGACCTCCAGGCCCACGCCGGCCGCCGCTGCATCCTGGCGTACTGGCATCACCAGCGGTGGGGCAGCTACTTCCCCGACGACGGCGCCCTGCGGTACCTCTGGAACGCGCTCAACCACGTCCACGCCGACGTGGTGCTGACGGGGCACGAGCACTCCTACGCGCGCTTCACCGCCATGACCTGGGACGGCCACGCCGCCGCGTTCGGCCGGGGTATCCGGCAGATCGTGGTCGGGACCGGTGGCCGGTCGCTGCTGCCGTTCACCGATCCCCCAAGGGAGGGCGCCAGGTACCGCGACGACCAGCACTTCGGTGTCGTCAAGCTCACCCTCCGGGACGGGAGCTGGTCGTCCGCCTTCCACCGGACCGACGGGACTGTCGACGACAGCGTGGCCGCCGGCTGCTGGACGTGATAAGGAGCGCCCGTGAAACCCAGGGCCCGTCTGATCGCCGTCGGTGCCGCCGCCGCACTCGCCGTCGTGGCTGTCGGTATCGCCGTGACCCGCGACACCGGCCCGGACACCCCTGCCGTTCCGACCACCAGCGCGCCGTCCGCCGAAGCCGAAGCACCGACGATCACCCTCGACGACGGGCGGGCGAGCATCCGCGTCCACGTCGACACCGTCGAACGCCAAGGCGACTTGCGGGTCGTCCGCTACGAGGTCGAGAACACCGGCCGCCGCCCCGTCGACACCACGCAGCTCCGCGCGCAGGTCGACGACGACCACGGCCGCCGGTTCCAGCAGCAGCCCGCCACCGCCGACGACACCCGCGGCGTCCTCCAGCCCGGCGAGGCCGGCGTCATCACCGCCAGGTTCGAACTCCCCCCCGGCGCCGAACCGGCGGTCCTGTACGTGGGCCAGGCGGGCGGCGAACCGGAACCCGTCGCGATCCCATAGCCACCCGCCGGGCGGACGGGTGGCCGGAGGCCCTCCAGGCTCATGACGCGGGTTCGATCCCGTCACCCGCTCCACCTATGCGCCGCGGCCGCAGCGCTCCTGTCGCCCGCGTAGTGCGCGCTCCACCGCCGTGGAGAACTCCCGGGAGGCGAACACGCCCGGCATCAGCTCGCCAGTCTCAGGGAAGAAGGCACGCCGGACCGCCGTCCGGTCAACCATGTTGAACACCACGAAGCAGTATCGCCGTTCGGCCCTGCCCCGGCTGGGCCCGACGGGCGCCTCCAGGACGCTCCGCACCAGCTCGGCCACCCGGCCGCGATCCTTGATGCGCGCCAGCTCCACCCGACCGCTGTTGACGCTCAGATAGCGGACCTTCCCGGCCAGGTCGAGCAGATCGGCCCCGGTCCGGGCGCCCACCGCGTCGTTGGCCTCGTACAGCCGCAGGCGGCCGTGATGGCGGGCGGCCAGACGAAAGCCCGGACGGTAGCCCTTGACCGTGTAGACCGGCGATCCCGCCGCCAGGAAGGCGGCGTCCCCGTCCCAAGGCCGATAGCGCATGGTCGGATCGTTCCGCGGAGGATTGCCGCGCACCACCGCGAACACCGGCCCGAGATCGCCGCGTCCGACCGCCCGGCCGACCCCATGGTCGGCCACGTAGTACAAGGTCCCACCGAGCTTGATGAAGTCCCGAGGGTCGACCGCCACAGCCCGTGGACCGGCCCGCCCACCGCAAGCGGCCAGCAGCAGACAACCAGCAACGACCAGACCACGAAACCGACCCACCACTACCTCGATTCCCCAACAGGGTAGGACGCGGGTCTCGGCCCCAGGGTTCCGAGTCTCGTGCTAGCCGACGACTCGAAGCCGACCGTAGAGGACGACGCGCGGACGGCCGGGACGATCCCGCCATGGGATCCCGACAGCACCCACGCGTCATTTCCAGCGACGACGGAGTCCGAGCAGCTCCTGCACGTAGCCGGCCACCGACACAGGTGACATGAGCATCTGGTAGTGAGGACGATGGCGACGAAGCTCGCTGGAGCCCCAGACCCGCCGCGGGCGGTGCTCAGGCCGTGCCGGGGAACAGCGCGAAGCCGCTGTGCAGGACTCCGTTGGTCCGCTGGAAGTCGCCGCCGACCCCGAGCCCGGCCGCCAGCGCCCGGATCGCGAGCACGCCGCGGACGCCGGTCGCGCCAGGGTTCCAGGACAGCGGCACGCCGGTCGCCGGGTCGAGCGCGGCCAGGTGGTTGCGGACCGTCAGCGCGCCCGGGCACGCGATGGTGTAGGACCTGTTTCTGACCGTGCAGAGGTTGGTCAGGTGCCCGCCGATGTAAACCGCGCTCGCGGTCGCCTCGACGGCGTTGATGTCGCCGGAGGTGTAGGCGCAGCCGGGGGCGCCGCCGTTGTGCCACAGCACCGACGGGGTACCCGACCCGATGGCCGACATGGCGATGACCGACTCGTGGCCGGCGTTGCAGATGCTCTCGTTGCCGTCCGCGGTGGTCATGAAGGCGGTCGCGCCATTCGGGGAGAGCGCGACCCCCCAACCGGACGCGTGGATGTTGGGGTTCCACGCGGTCGGCATGCGCGAGGCGATGTCGACCGAGGCGAAGTTGTAGCGGGTGGTGCCGCCGAAGGCCGTGAAGGCGCCGGCCAGATACAGGGTCGTGCCGCCGGGGTTGACGGCCAGGTCGCGCACGGCACCGTCGGCGTGCAGCGCCATGCCGCCGACCCTACCGGTGGTGGCGTCGACGGCGGCGAGCCGGACCCGGCGCCGGCCGGAGACGGTGGCGAAGGTGCCGCCCACGAACAGGGTGTTGCCGGCCTGGGCGAGCGCGAGCACGGCGGCGTTCGGCCGCGGCCCGAAGGTGGCGACG
>DASYTU010000001.1:0-25091 GCA_036001925.1 Actinoplanes sp. | reverse complement strand
GAAACTGGCCGACCCACGAGAATCGGGCTCCCGCCGCGGGCGGGCCCAGTTCCAGCGACCCACCTGACGGTGGCCTCGTCTTTGCCGCGGGTAGCGGCCACGTGACGCGGGACGGCCCGGGCCAGGCGCGCGAGCGGCGGAAAGGGCTGACAGAGCCGGCTCATTGACCGGTGAGGCCGTGTTGTTCATTCAGAGAGTCGGTGTACACGCCGGAAACCTCTCCCCCGTTCTTGACGCGCGTCAGTTAGGTGCCGCGGGCGCCCGCGACGTCCACTGTGCTGAAAACCCCGCCGGCATAGATGAAGCCGTGGGTGCTGCCGGCGGCGTCGCTGTAGAAGCCGGCGATGTCCCCGGTGCCGTTGAAGCCGACGGCGGTCGTGCTGGTGGCGAGCGGAAAGTTGATGGGGTGAACACGCCGGCCTGGACCAGGAAGCGGTGTGATCCCGTGGCATCCGACCATCATTGGCGCCGGGAAAGTCCACGTTGGCGAATGCGCCGTCACCGTCGAAAACGACAGACTGCGCCGCGCCCGGGTCAGTCCGGTGATGGCGGCGCTGCCTGTTCCATGTCGTCCCCTTTGTGAGCCTCACGGGGTACGGCTCGATCATAGGCTCTGGCCGGCTGTGACTTCCGTTCAGCAGGCGTTCAGTCGTCGCCTGCGACCCTGCACGCGTCGGGTGGGAAGGGAGCGCGCGATGGCGAAGCGGGTCGCAGGTGGGCGGGGGTGGCGCGCCCGGCTCGTCGGGACCTGCCCCGAGCATCCCCGGCCTCGCATGAAGCCGGACCGGGTCGTGTGGTCGTACTATCCTGCTCCCATCGAGTGTCGGCCCGACGAGGTCCGCCACGCCGTGCGGGCCGACGCTGGCGACGACGGGAACGGCGGGTCCTCATGCGCCCGGTGACGCTGGAAGCCAAGCAGCTGACGAAGCGGTACGGAGCCCGCACCGCTGTGGACGGGCTGAGCTTCACCGCTCGCCAGGGCGACGTGGTGGGGCTGCTGGGCCCGAACGGCGCCGGCAAGACCACCACCATCCGGCTGCTCACGACGGTGCTTACGCCGTCCGCCGGCGAGTTCTCGGTAGCGGGGGTTCCCGGCAGCCGGCCGGCCGAGATCCGCCGCCGTGTCGGCGTGCTCCCAGAGAGCGCCGGATATCCGGGCAACCAGACCGGCCGCGAATACCTGCGCTACCACGCGCGGCTCTTCGGGCTCCCGCGCCCGGACGCCGAGCGGGTCGCCATGCGGCTGCTCGCCGAGATGGGCCTGGACGGACGTGCGGGATCGCGGATCGCCAGTTACAGCCGGGGTATGCGGCAGCGCCTTGGCATTGCCCGCGCGCTCGTCAACGACCCCGCCGTGGTCTTCCTCGACGAGCCGACGCTCGGTCTCGACCCGGCCGGCCAGCGCCAGGTCCTCGGCATCGTCCGTGACATCGCCCAACGCGGCGGCGCGACCGTCGTGCTCAGCACGCACACGCTGCCGGAGGTCGAGGAGGTCTGCAGCAGCGTACTTATCCTGGACCGGGGCAAGGTCGTCGTAGCCGGCTCCGTCGGCGACGTGACTGCCGCGGCGGCCGCCCGGCGCAGCGCGCGGCTGCGGGTGCCGGTCGGACGCGTCGGCGGAGCCGGGGAGGCCCTCGCCGGGGTTCCCGGCCTGCGGGTCGACGCGGTCGACGACGATGCCGGCGTCCTGCGGGTCTCCTTCGACGCGGACCCCGACGGCCGGCGCAGCGGCGCGGCCGACCTGAACGATGCGTTGCGCGCGGTGCTCCGCGCGGACGTGCCCGTGCTGTCCTTCGAGGTTGAGGGCGCTCGGCTCAGCGACGCCTTCCTCACGATGACTCGGGAGGGCGTCCGATGACGACGAGCGTCGATCGGCAGGTCCGCGACACGGAAACCCGGCCGGCCGTACGCCGCGACCCGGGCTGGACCGTCGTCGCCGCTCAGGAGAGCCGCGACCTGTGGTTGGGCGGGCGCGGCCTGGTGCTGGTCTTCGCCGTCAGCGTCCTGCTCAGCGTCGTCACGTACATGGCCGCCACCAACCAGGTGCTCAACTTCCTCGAGCAACGGGAGGCGGTCAACCTCACGCTGCAGATCGCGGTGGCGGTCGGCGTGCTGGTGACCCTCGTCGTATGCGCGGACGGGATCAGCGGTGAGCGGGAGCGGGGCACGCTGGAGAGCCTGCTCCTCACGCCGGTCCCGCGCCGCGCCATCGTGGTCGGCAAGGCGGCGGCCGCGCTGTCGCTGTGGTTCGCGGTGTTCGTGGTGAGCATCCCGTACGTGTGGGTGCTCGGGCGGGGCGTCTCGCTGGTCGCGTCGGCGCTGCTGCTCGGCCTCCTCGTCGGCACGTTGCTGGCCGCGGCGCTCGCCGCGATCGGACTGCTGATCAGCGCTGTATCCGGCTCGAACAAGGCGAGCCTGTCGGTGAGCCTCTTCCTGCTGCTGGCGCTGTTCGCGCCCACGCAACTGCCAGGCGGCCCGAAGGGCTGGTTCGGCGAGGTGCTCCTCCGGGTCAACCCGGTCGCGTCGGCGCTGCACTACATCGGCGCGGTCCTGGTCAACGGCCACGGTTGGACCCGCGACCTGTCGTACCTGGCCTCGCCGTTGGCCGCCGTCGTGATCGCCGGCGGCGCACTCGTGCTCGCCGGACCCCGGATCGTCCGGCTGACCGGAGGGGTGAGCGGCGAATGAGGCCACACGTGTTGCTCGCCGGGATCGTGCTGGCGCTGGCCATCCCGGCGATCCCGATCGCTGCGACGGCGGCCGCGCCGGTCGAGGTGACATTCGACCGGGCCAGCCAGGCCATCACGCTGGGTGACCGGTTCACGGTACGGGCCCAGATCGCGAACGTCGGCACCGCGACGACCGATCCGCTCATCGCCGACCTCAACGTGACCAGCGTGACCACCGCCGTCTACGTCGATCTCGAGGACTGGTCGGCCAGCCGCACCCACGAGCTGCCGCCGCTCAAGCCGGGTGCGAGCACGGCACTGACCTTCGAACTGCAGGCTGTCAACGCCGGGCGGTTCAACGTGTACGTCGTCGTCCTGCCCAACGGCGCGTCGTCGCAGGGCACCGGTCCGCTCGCGGTGAGCCCGCCGGTCCACCTCACCGTGGCCGGTCGCAAGACGCTCTCCGCGGGTGGCGCGTTGCCGGTCGCGGTCGCCGTGCCGGTGTTGCTCGGGTTGGCCCTAGCCGTCGCCCGGATCCGGGTCCGGCGAACCGGCTGAGGTGCCGTCAAAGGTACGGATGGTCCGGAGTCTTCCGCGCCACCGCCGCGGATGCCGCCGCACCGGTGCGGGCGCCATCCGGTCCTGCCGGCCGTGCGAGACGTCGAGGGCAGGGTCGGCACGCAGCATCGCCCCGATCAGCCGCTGGAGCTGAGGTTGGGGGTCGTCGCCGAACTCGTCGAGCAGCTGGCGCCGCGCCCACCGGTAGGCCGCGAGCGCGTCGGACGTGCGGCCGGCCCGGTAGAGCGCCAGCATGAGCTGCGCCAGCAGCCGTTGCCGGTACGGGTGTTGCGCGGCGTACTCGATGAGCTCTTGGATGATCACGTCGTGCCGGCCGAGGCGCAGCTCGGCGTCCACCCAGTCCTCCAGCGCCACCATCCGCGCCTCGTCCAGGCCGTGGCACAGCGGCTCGGCTGCCGACGTGGCGACGTCGGCCAGAGGCGGCCCGCGCCACAGGCCCAGGGCGCGACGCAGCAACCGTGCCTTCACGGCGTCCTCGCGTTCGGCGTTGGCCTGGTTGACCAGGGTGCGGAACCGGTGGGCGTCGACCCGTTGCGGGTCGGTTTGCAGGATGTAGGTGGAACCGCGCGTCGCGATCCTCACCTCATCGCGATCTGCCCCGGCGTCGGCCAGCAGGGCGCGCAGCAGGGAGACGCGGACCTGAACGGAGTGGCGCGCGCTGTCCGGCGGCATCTGTCCCCACGTGAGTGCGATCAGCTGGTCGACCGGGACCACCTGGTTTGCCCGCAGCGCGAGGATGGCCAGGACCAGTCTCTGCTGGCGCGGCCCGGCGTCGAGCCGCCGCTGTCCTGCCCAGACCTCCACCGGACCCAAGAGAAGGAAGTCCACGCCGCCCCCTGCGGTGCATTCGTCGCATTCTCCCACCGCACGTTCAGCGAACTGGGTCAGCGTGTCAAGGGTCCGACAGCTGATTGTGACCGCTAGGTGAGCGGACTGTGACCGGGCTGGGTCATTGTTTGCCCCTAGGCAAGTATAAACCGCTGGTTGGTCCATTGCCGTGGAGGGTTCCGACGATGACGCGGTGGATCGTTGGGTCGAGCCTGAAGTACGAGCGTCTGGTGCTCGCGCTCGCCGTGGCCCTGCTGGCCGTCGGCCTGGTCCAGCTGCGCTCGTCCACGATGGAGGCCCTGCCGGAGTTCATGCCCACGCGGGTGGAGGTGCAGACCGAGTCGCTGGGCATGTCGGCGGAGGAGGTCGAGCAGCTGATCACCAACCCGATGGAGAACGAGTTCTTCAACGGGATCCCGTGGCTCGCGCGGCTGCAGTCCCGCTCGATTCCGGGGTTGTCGTCGATCGACATGACGTTCGAGCCCGGCACCGACGTGATCCGCGCGAGGCAAGTGGTTCAGGAACGCCTCACGATGGTGCCCGCGCTGCCCGCCGCCGCATCGAGGCCGCCGATGGTCATCCAGCCGCTGTCGTCGACGAGCCGGGTGATGATGATCGGGTTGTCCGCGAAGGACGTCTCGCTCATCGACATGTCGGTGCTCGCCCGCTGGACGATCGGGCCGCGCCTCATGGGCATCCCCGGCGTCGCCAACGTGGCGGTCTGGGGCTTCCGGGACCGGCAGCTGCAGGTCCAGGTCGATCCAGCGACGCTCGCCTCCCGCGGCGTCGTCCTCGACCAGGTGCTGCGCACGGCGGCGAACGCGCTGTGGGTATCCCCACTGACCTTTGTGGAAGCCTCCACGCCCGGGACCGGCGGGTTCGTCGACACCGCCAACCAGCGGATCGAGATCCAGCACAGCCAGCCCATCAGGACCGCGCAAGACCTGGCCAAGGTCGCCGTCGAGGGTGCCGAAAACAAGTCGCTGCTCCTCGGCGACGTGGCCAAGATCGTCGAGGACCACCAGCTGCTCATCGGAGACGGGGCCGTCAGGGACACGCCCAGCCTGATGCTCGTCGTGGAGCGGTTTCCCGGCGCCAGCGTGTCGGAGGTGACCGCGGCCGTGGAGGACGCCCTCGACGCGATGCGGCCCGGGCTGGCGGGCATCGAGATCGACAGTACGATCTACCGGCCGGCCACGTTTGTCGACACGATGGCCGCCAACCTCGGCACGACGCTGATCCTCGGGGGCATCCTCCTCGTGCTGCTCTTCGGCGCGGTCCTGTTCGACTGGCGGGCCGCGCTGGTCAGTGTCCTGACCGTCGCGGTGTCGGTGGGCTCGACGTTCGCCGTGCTGTCGGCCTTGGGCATCTCTCTGAACATGATGACCGTGGCCGGGCTGGTGCTGGCCGTCGTCATCGTGGTAGACGACGCCGTCGTCGCGGTGGACAACGTCTGGCGGCGGCTTCGCGACGGTGGCCAGTCAGGCGGGTCCAGGACCGGCACGCTGCTCGCCGCCACCGCCGAGATGCGCGGCCCGCTGTTCGTGGTCACCGTGATCACGGTGGTCGCCGTGGCTCCGATCTTGATCCTGGACGGGGTGACCGGCGCGTTCCTCCGCCCGCTCGCGGTGGCATTCCTGCTGGCGGTCGGGGTCTCCATGGCGATCGCGCTCACCGTCGCGCCGGTGCTCGCGTCACTGCTGCTTCGGGGACGGCCCGACCGCGAGCCCCCCTTCGCGGGCCGACTGGCCGCCGCCTACGCCGCAGTGCTGGGCCGGCTGATCCGCCGCCCCGCCTGGCCCGCGGCGACGATGGCGGTCCTCGCGGTCGCCGGACTGATCGCGCTGCCGATCGTCGGTGTACGGCCGACCGCTCCCACGCTTCAGGACCGGGACCTGCTGATCCACTGGGAAGGCGCGCCGGGCACGTCACTGCCGGAGATGAACCGCATCACGAACACCGCCAGCGCCGAGCTGCGCGCGCTCCCCGGGGTCCGTAACGTCGGCGGCCAGGTCGGCCGCGCGATGTCCTCGGACCAGATCGTCAGCGTCAACTCCGCCGAGCTTTGGGTAGGCCTCGACGCAGCTGCCGACTACGACACGACCATCGCCGGGGTACGCCGCGTGGTCGACGGTTATCCCGGGTTGCGTCGCGACATCACCACCTACGGCGACCACCGGATCCGCCAGGTGACCGGCTGGGGCCTCGCGGAGGACCTGGTGGTGCGCCTGTACGGCAACGACTACGGCGTGCTCGAGGCCAAAGCGCGCGAGGTCCAGAAGATCATCTCTGGAGTGGACGGCGTCGCCGATCCACGGGTGAAGACCGAAGGCGCCAGCCCGACCGTCGAGATCGAGGTCTCGGTCGACAAGGCCGCCGCGCACGGGCTCAAACCCGGTGACATACGCAGGTCGGCTGCCACGCTCGTGTCGGGCACCATCGCCGGCAGCCTGTTCCAGGACCAGAAGGTCTTCGACGTCGTGGTCTGGGGCGTTCCGGAGCTGCGCCGGAACCTGTCGAGCATCAACGATCTCATGATCGATGCGCCGTCGGGCGGTCTGGTCCGGCTCGGCGACGTGGCCAACGTGCGGATCCGGCCCAGCCCACAAGTGATCACCCATGACCAGGTGTCGCGCAGCGTCGACGTCGTCGCCGACGTCCGAGGGCGATCGCTCCGCTCGGTCACCGGCGATGTCGAGGACGCGCTTCGCGATGTCACGTTCCCGCGCGAGCACCACCTCGAGGTGCTGCGGGAGTCCCAGGCGCGGCAGGGATCGGGACTGGTCGTTGTGTTCTATGTCGTGGCGGCCGCCATCCTGGTGTTCTTCCTGCTGCAAGCCGGCCTGGGCAGTTGGCGGCTCGCGTCGCTGCTGTTCCTCCTGGCGCCGATCGCCGTCGTCGGCGGCGTGCTGGTCGCCGCCGTGCAGCGCGACCGCATGTCGGTCGCCGCGCTCGCGGCGCTCCTCGCCGTGCTGGCGGTGGCCATCCGGGGAGCCATGCTGCTTCTCGCGCAGTTCCAGCGCCTGGCGCGGGAGGCCGGCACTCCGATCGGACCCGATCTGGTGCTGCTCGGCTCGCGGCAGCGGTTCGTGCCGACCATGACGACCGCACTCGCAACCGGGCTGGCGCTCGCGCCGCTGGTCGTCTACGGCAGCGTCACCGGCCTCGAGGTGGTCAGCCCGCTGGCCCTGGTGCTTTCGGCCGGTCTGGTGACCGCGACGCTGATCAACCTCTTCGTCGTACCCCCGCTATATGCCTGGTTGGCGGCCGCGTCCGGGCGCGAGTCCACGAAGGAGCATCCCGATGCGACACGGTAGTCGATGGACGCTGGCCCTAATCATCACGGCCGGCCTCGCCCTGGCGGGATGCCGGGCGGAGCCGGCCACGGCCACGGGGGACAGCGGGCAGGCCACGGTCGAGAGCATCGCCGGCTCGGACGTCAAGCGCGTCACGCTGACGCAGCGGGCCGCCGACCGGCTCGGAATCCAGACGGTAGCGGTCCGCGCTGGCAGCGTCCCCTATTCCGCCGTCATCTACGACACGGCGGGCGCCACCTGGGTCTACACGGTTCCGCAATCCCTGACGTACGTCCGGGAGAAGGTGGTGGTCGCGAAGGTGGGCGCCGCCGACGCCACGCTGTGGGTCGGGCCGGCCGCCGGAACCCTGGTCGTGGTGACGGGCGTGCCGGAGCTGTTCGGCGCGGAACTGGGCATCGGCTCGTAAGCCAACCTGAGGGGGACCGCGGCCATGATGCGGTGGATCGTCGGCACGAGCCTGCGGCTGCGGCACCTCGTGGTCGTCACGGCGTCCCTGATGATGTTCTTCGGCGTCGTCCACCTGCGGGACATGCCGGTGGACGCGTTCCCGGAGTTCGCCCCGCCGCGGGTGGAGGTGCAGACGCTGTGTCTCGGGCTGTCGGCCGCCGACGTCGAACAGCTGGTGACCGTGCCGATCGAGCGGGCGATGGCCGGCGTGGAGAACCTCGACACCATGCGTTCCAAGTCGGTCTCCCAACTGTCTTCGGTGGTCATGATCCTCAAGCCGGGCACCGACCTGATGCGGGCTCGCCTGCTCATTCAGGAGCGCATCACGGCGGTGACGCCGACGCTGCCGCGCTGGGCCAGCGCTCCGTTCATGATCCAGCCGTTGTCGTCGACCAGCCGGGCCATGAAGATCGGTATGTCGATGACCGACAAGTCCCCCAGGTCGATGGTGGAGATGTCGCTGATCGCCTACTGGACGGTCCGGCCCCGGTTGATGCGGGTGCCCGGCGTGGCGAACGTGGCGATCTGGGGTGACCGGTGGTCGACCCGGCAGGTGCAGGTCGACCCCGCGCTGCTCAAGAAGCACAACACAACACTGACCCGGGTCATGGAGGCCTCGTCCGACGCTGTCGACGTGGGCATGCTCAAGTTCTCCAGCGGGCACGAGATCGGCACCGGCGGCTTCGTCGACACGCCGAACCAGCGCCTGCAGGTGCGTCACCAACTGCCCGCGCTCACCGAGGAGCAGCTGGGCCGGATCCCCATCGAAGTCCCGCCGGGCGCGCCGCCGCTCGCCCTCAAGGACGTGGCCCGCATCGTCGAGGACACCCAGCCACCGTCGATCCTCGCCGGCGACGCGGTCATCGACGACGGCCTCGGGTTGATGCTCATCGTCGAGAAGCTGCCGTGGGGCAACACCGTCGAGATCACCAAGGGCGTCGAGGACGCACTCGCCGCGTTCCAGCCGGGACTCACCGGAATCAAGATCGACACGGAGATCTTCCGCCCGGCGACGTTCATCGAGACGTCGGTCCACAACCTCGGCCGCGCCATGGTGATCGGCTTCATCCTGGTGGTCCTGATCCTGGTCCTCTTCCTCTTCGAGTGGCGGGTCGCCCTGATCAGCGTGGTCACCATCCCGTTGTCGCTGGTCGCCGCGGGGTTCGTGCTCTATTGGAGCGGGGCCACCATCAATACGATGATCTTGGCCGGCTTGGTGATCGCGCTCGGCGTGCTCGTCGACGACGCCATCATCGACATCGAGAACATCGTCCGGCGGATCCGCCGACATCGGCTGGAGGGCAGCGACAAACCCACGGCGTCGATCATCCTCGACGCGTCGCTGGAGGTCCGCGGACCGATCGTCCACGCCACCATGATCATTCTGGTGACCACGGTCCCGATCTTCCTGCTCGGCGGGCTGACCGGTGCGTTCTTCCGGCCCATGGCGTTCGCCTACGGCCTGGCGATCCTGGCCTCCCTGCTTATCGCGCTGACGGTCATCCCGGCGCTCGCCCTGATCCTGCTGGCCAAGGCGCCGATCGAGCGCCGGCACTCGCCGCTGGTGGCCTGGCTGCAGCGGGGTTATACGGCGGTGCTGGGCCGGATCATCCCGCGCCCGGCCGTGGCGTACGGAACCGTCGCCGTCGCGATGGCGGCCGGCATCCTCGTGCTTCCGCTGCTGGGACAGTCGCTGTTCCCGGCGTTCAAGGAACGCGACTTCCTGATGCACTGGGTGGCCCAGCCCGGCACGTCGCGGGAGGAGATGGTCCGGATCACGTCGCAGGTCAGCAAGGAACTGCGGGCGATTCCCGGCGTGCGCAACTTCGGCGCGCACATCGGGCAGGGCACGCTCGCCGACGAGGTCGTCGGGATGAACTTCGCGGAGAACTGGATCAGCATCGATCCGTCCGTCGACTACGACAAGACGCTGGCCGCCGTCCACCAGGTGGTCGAGGGCTATCCGGGTCTGCAACGCGACGTGCAGACGTACCTGAAGGAGCGGACGAAAGAGGTGCTCACCGGCACCAGCGACGCCATCGTCGTCCGCATCTACGGCAACGACTTCGGCACGCTCCGGGCGAAGGCCGACGAGGCCAAACAGATCCTCGCGGCGACACACGGCGTCATCGAGGAGCACGTGGCGCTGCAGACCAACATCCCCCAGCTCGAGGTAGAGGTCGACCTCGCCAAGGCGTCGCGCTACGGCATCAAGCCGGGCGAGGTGCGCCGCACGGCCGCCACCTTCGTCGCCAGCGAAGAGGCCGGCGACATCTGGCGCGACGGCAAGAACTACGAGATCCACGTGTGGAGCATCCCGGAGGCGCGCTACAGCCTCGAGAGCGTCCGCGAACTCCTGATCGACGCGCCGGACGGGCGCAAGGTGCGCCTGGGCGACCTGGCCACGATCAAGATCACCCCGACGCCGAACATCGTCACCCGGGAGAACGGCTCACGGCGCATCGACGTGGGCGCCAACGTGGCGGCCGGAACGGACCTGGGTGCGGTGGCGACCACGGTCGAGGACCGGCTCGAGCGCGTCGCATTCCCGCGCGGCTACCACGCCGAGGTGCTGGGTGAGTTCAAGGAGGCGCAGGGCGCGCAGCACCGGCTGCTCCTTTTCGGCGCCGCCGTCCTGGTCGGCATCCTGCTACTGCTGGCGACCGCTTTCGGGCGGTGGCGACTGGCGTTCCTGGTGCTCTGCACGCTGCCCATGGCATTGGTCGGAGGCGTCCTCGCGGCGTACGTCACCGGCGGCATCCTGTCGCTCGGTTCGCTCGTCGGCTTCTTCACGGTTCTCGGCATCGCCGCCCGCAACGGCATCCTGATGATCAACCACTTCCAGCACCTCGAACGCGAGGAGGGTGAGCCGTTCGGCCGCGAACTCGTCCTGCGCGGCGCCCGGGAACGGCTGTCCCCGATCCTGATGACCTCGCTGGCGACCGGGCTCGCCCTGGTACCCCTGGTGATCGCCGGAAACCTGCCCGGCCATGAGATCGAGCATCCGATGGCCGTGGTGATCGTGGGCGGCCTGGTCACATCGACACTGCTGAACCTTGCCGTGCTGCCGTCGCTGTACCTCCGATTCGGCTCGCCGGGCCGCCCCAGACATGCCGGGTCGCAGCAGGTCCCCGGCGCCATATGAGTGCCTGACCGAGCGCCTCTCGAACCCTCCTTACACCGAGCCCGCCGAAGCCGCCATGCTGGGATCGTGCCCGCGTCGTGATAGGAGATCGACACATGCCCGTTCAGCTCAACCACACCATCGTGCACGCGCGCGACAGGCGACGCTCGGCCCAGTTCCTCGTACAGTTGCTCGGCCTGCCCGAACCGGCCGAGTATGGACCGTTCCTGGTCGTACGCGTCGCAAACGACGTCTCCCTGGACTTCGTCGAAGATTCTGGACCGATCGCTCCACAGCACTACGCATTCTTGGTCACCGAGGACGAATTCGACCAGATCTTCGAGCGGATCAAAGCGCAGGGCCTGACGTACTGGGCCGACCCGTTCCACCGGCAGCCGGGCCGGATCAACACCAACGATGGCGGGCGCGGTGTCTACTGGTCCGACCCGGACGGGCACAACCTGGAGATCATCACCCGGCCCTACGGCGGATAGCACCGCCCGCGTGCGGCTGGCGCGCGTCCCGACGCGACGGGCACACCCTCGCGACGGAGGCCGCGTGGCCGGGTTGGTTGCGGTCACGCCTATCGTGACGCCGCCGCCGAGCTGCCCGCTAGGGTTGGCTGATGGTCGCGGCCCTCGAGCTCTACCTGGACGTGCACGCGACCCGACGACTCCGAACCCTATGGCACGCGCTGGAGGCAGAGGGCATACCCACCCTCGCATCGCTTCACGACGACAAGCACCGACCGCACGTGTCCCTCGCGGCCGCGGCTCGGTTCTCCCCCGACGCGGTGGCCGCGGCTCTGGGCGACGTTGCCGTCGGGCGCGAGTTGACGCTGGACCTGGACTTCGTCGGTCAGTTCGTGGGGCGTGTGCTCTGGTTGGGCGTCACGGCGACCGAGGAACTGCTCACCCACCACCGCATGGTCCACGAGCGCCTGGCCGCGGGAGGCGTGGAGGTATGGGACCACTACCGTCCCGGCCGATGGGTGCCGCACTGCACGGTGTCGCTTCGCGTACCCAATCCGCTCTGGGCGCTGGCCATCCGGCGCTGCCTCGAGGTCCTCCCGATGAGAGCGACGGTGACGGGCGCCGCCGTCACGGATCACGCCAATGGCATCGCTCGTCCGCTGACCGGCTGATTAGCCGCCGCGGCGACCCTCGCGTTCCTCAACGAGCAGATCTTCGGTGTCGACTTCAATTGGCGGCTGGGCCTGCTGCTCGGACCGTTCCTCGGCCTGCCCCAGTCGTTCCTCTACAACGCGATCTTCTTCACGTACGCGCTGATCCTCGCGCCGAAGCCATCTCGTTCTTCTTCGCGATGTCGACGCTGTGCGGCGGCGTCGTGGCGCCGTGGCTGTTCGCGACGCTGATCGGCAACGGCGACGACCGGGTACGCGTCTTCGTCGCCTACGCGATCGCCGCGGCGGTCATGGTATTCGGTGCGCACGGCCGCCGCGACACGGACGGGCTCGTCCTCCGCCGCGGCGGTTGACGGACGACCGGCCCGGTCCTCGACGTGATCTCGTTCCGGTCCGTTGCGATGGTGGCGGATCAGGCGGCCAGCGCGTGCGTGCGGGCGGGTTGCGCGGTGAAGACGTCGGCGACGACCCGCCGGGCCCAGCGCATCCTGGCCACCGCGGGCTGCGGGGCATCGCCGAATTCCTGCGCCATCCGTGCGGCGCAGCCGCGCGTACCCAGCTGGCGAACCGTACGCATGATCTCGGCGCGCACCTGCGCGGCGGTCGGCATGTCGGACGGCTGCAGCGCTGAGGCAAACAGCGCCTCGGACCGCACGTCGTTGAGGTTGTGGTAGGACATCGTGGGCCCCCCTCCGGGTCTGCTCGGGCTCTTACCGCCTCCTACCTATACGTCGTTTCTGAGCAGCGTTGTGCGACATGCCACGCCAAGATTTTTGGTAGAGCTCAACCCGTGGTGAATTCGGCGACCACCCCGGCCACCGTCCGCTCGGCTTCCGAGCCGGGGGGTAGCACGCCCGCCTCCGCGGCCGCGTGACACGCCGGGTCGGGGACGAACTCCGGTACCCGGAGCGCCTCGGGTCGTAGGGCGCGCTGAGCGGCGGTCCGGTCGCGAGCCACCCGCACCGCGCCGGCGAGCTCGACCAGGCTGGCCTGGAAGTCGGTGAGCCGGCGCCCGGTGGCGCTCTCCGGAGTGGCGGCGAGGACGTCGCGGCGGTGGTAGACCGGCAGATCCGTACGCGGTGACGGCAGCAGCTCCCGGCCGTCGAGCACCGCGGCCGCGGCGACCTCGCGCCGGCTCAGCGGCTTGGTTCGCGACGCGAACCGCCGTCGCACGGTGGCTGCGATCGAGGCGTGGTCGTAGAACGTCTCGTCCACCGTCCCGGCCGGAACCAGTGGCGAGACCACCACCGCCGGTACGCGTACCCCGGTGAGCGTGAAGTCGAATCTCGTGTCCGGATCATTGATCCCGTCCGGGTTCTCGACTCTGCGCGGCGCAACGTGGTCGAAGAAGCCGCCGTGCTCGTCGTACGTGATCAGGAAGAGCGTCTCCGCGAACAGCGCCGGATTCGCGACCAGTGCGTTGTAGATCCGGGCTATCAGCGCCTCGCCGGCCTCGAAGCTGTCCCCCTTGACGGTGTTGTTCCCGGGATGCTGGCTGTTGCCCTCGCCGCGTCCGAATCCGTGATTGGGCTCGATGAACGCGTACGCGGGAAGCGTCCCGTTCTCCACGTCCGCGAAGAACCGGTCCATGTCGTGGAACTGGTCCACGCCGGCCAGCCAGAGTTTCGGGTACACCCACACGTGGGCCACGCCGTCGTGGTAGATCCCCCAACTCTGGCCCGCCTCGCTCAGGCGCTGGAAGACGGTGTCGTCATCATAGAAGCCGATCTTGATATTGGCCGTGCCGTGCGAGGTCGCCGCGTGCGCGAACTGCCGGTTGGGCCACGTCTCGCCGGGTACCGACGCATGCCAGTTCACCAGCACGGCGAACTGCTTCGCCAGGAACGCCAGCACCGGCACCTCGGACTCCGGGAAGCACCGCATGATCTCGTCCGGCTTGGCGAGGATCGGACCGCGCCGGCGCAGCAGCCAGTTCCACAGTCTCTTGACCGCCGTCAGCAGGGCGTTGCTGAGCTTCTCCCACCACGCGAGCGGCCGCAGCGTACCGCTGGCGATCTGCCTGCGGTACGACGCGATGAAGCCGGACATCGTGGCCGCGCCCACCGGTGGCGTGCCCTCCCGGCCGAACATCTGCAGCATCGCGGCCTGGTGCGAGTGATCCGGGTCGGTGCCCAGGACAGGAGACGCGCTGGCGACCGTGGACACCCGCCGCCCGTCGGAGTGGGCGGGATCGACCGGGCACGACGGCTTGATCCGGTCGAGGTTCGGATAGGCGGGATCGGGGTGGTCGAGGTAGCCGAGCAGGTGGTCGAACGACCGGTTCTCCATGATCAGGACAACGACGTGTTTGATGCGATCGTCCACCATCGTGATCGGCTCCATGACTCTCCTATGTGGTTGCCTTCACGATGGTGGAGAGCCAGATGAAAATCCACTCAGCCGCTGTGCGCGAACCTCACGACGACCGGGCCGCCGGCCGCCACCTCCGGCAGGCGCGCCATGACCTGGTCGCCGGCTGCTCGGGCACGGACCGGTGTGCCGTCGAGGAGTTGGGCGGTGTCGAGGGCCAACGCGTCGGGTGAGGCCTGCAGCCTGACCGGGCCGCCGGCGTCGACGATCGCGTACGCGAACCCGGCACCGCGGGTCCACCGGACCCACGGCTCATCCGATGATCGTGCGACCTTCTGATCGAGGGGTCGCGTTGCGTGAATCGCCGCGTCGTTGACGGCCATCCAGTCGCCGAGCTGCCGCAACGAGCGTCGCTGCGGCTCGGGGATGGTGCCGGCGGCGGTGGGGCCGACGTTGAGCAGCAGGTTCCCGCCGCGCGACACGACATCGGCGAGGTGCCGGACGATGCCCGCGCCGTCGAGCAGGTGCCGCTCGTCCTCGAGCTGGTTGTAGCCGAACGACAACCCGATGCCCCGGGTGTTCTGCCACGCCTCGCCGGCTTCGTGCTCCTGGCCGAGCTGGTACTCACTCGTGCGGAAGTCCCCGTGCGTGTCGCCCCACCGGTCGTTGGTCACTCCCTCCGGCACCGTGGCGTAGAAATGCCTGAACAACTCCACCAGGCCCAGCCGGTACCCGTGCTTGCCCGCGTCCGGCCACTCGATGTCATTCCACAACACCTCCGGGCGGTAGCGGTCGATCAGGTCGCGCACATGCAGGTACGCGTACGCCGCGTAGGCGGCGTCGTTCGGTCGCCGCTGGACGACGGCGGCGGCCGAGTCGAGCGGAGGGAGGCTCGTGACGCCCCAGTCGAGTCCGCCCGAGTAGTACACGCCGAACCGCAGCCCGGCGTCACGCACCGCCACCGCGATCTCGTCGACCAGGTCCCGGCGCGGCCCTCGATGCACCGTGTTGCGCGTGGCGGTCCCCGGGGCATCCCACAGCGTGATGCCGTCGTGGTGCTTCGTTGTGGGGATCACGTAGCGGGCGCCGGCATGGGCGAAGAGCCGCGCCCAGTCGGCCGGGTCGAACGACTCGGCAGCCCAGGCGTCGAGGAAGTCGTCGTACGGGGCGTTGCCGAAGGTCTGCCGGTGGTACTGCCGAGCGGGGCTGTCATCGAAGCGGATCGTGTTCCAGTACCACTCCGCGTACGGGTTGTGCCGGAACCAGATACGGTCGTCGACCAGGCCGAGCTCCCCGGTCGGTTCGGCCCATGCCGGCACCGAGTACGCGCCCCAGTGGATGAAGATGCCGAGCTTCGCGTCCCGGAACCATGCCGGCAGCTCGCGGGAAAACTGTTCCCACAGCGACGTGCCGCCTCCGTCGGTGCTCAGGGTCATCGGCGTAGCTTGCCGAACAGATCACCGAAGATCGCGTCGCGGTCGACCCACAGCGCCTCCCGGATCAGGTGGCGGTG
This sequence comes from Actinoplanes sp., assembly GCA_036001925.1. GTDB lineage: Bacteria > Actinomycetota > Actinomycetes > Mycobacteriales > Micromonosporaceae > Actinoplanes. The sequence continues at coordinate 9,160 of DASYTU010000001.1, read as the reverse complement.
CGGATCGTGGCTCCACGTACCTTCGCTGGTCAACAGCGGACTGTGCACCGCGGCGGTGGGTACCCAGTCGGGGTTGACAAGCCAGGCGACCGCTCCCACATCCCAGAGAACCTTGGAACGAGCGAAATGGTCGGAGAAGTGCCCGGCATAGATGTCGGCCAGGTAGTCGCCGATCGCCGAACTGCCGCGCACGAAGCGGTCGATCTCCGCCTGGGTGGTGCGCAAGTGCTCGGTCACGTTGCGGCACGGGACGTGGACCAGCGGCACACCGCTGTCGAACAGGACATGTGAGGCGTGCATGTCCTGCTCGACGTTGAACTCGACGGCCCGATACCAGTACCCCGGATTGCCGCCCAGCCAGACGACGACGATGCGCTCGGCGATGCCGGGATCCATCAACAGCGCGGACGCGACGTTGGTCGGCGCGCCGATCGTGACGACGAACAGCGGTTCGGCTCCTGCACCCACCCGCTCGACCAGATCGGTGGCGGCCGGGCTGGGAACCGGCCGGCCCGGTGCGGGGAGCCAGGTACGCGATCCATGGTGGACCGGCGTGGCGCGGTGTTGCGGAAGCCGGTCCAGGAGACGGTGGATCTCGGCGTGGCTTTTCAGCATGCCGTCTTCGGGCCCGGTCGCACGCTCGTTCTGAAACGGGGCGGCGTAGAGGGCCTCCACACGGATGCGCTCCGGCGAGAGCAGCGCGTAGACGACGGCGAACTGGTCGTCGATCTCGTTGAACGTATCGGTGTCGATTACGACGCGCAGAGCGCCGGCGGGCGGGAGCATAGGCACGGTCATCGCCGCCGACGTTAGCCCCAACGCTCGGTCCAGGCGAGTGCTATCCCGACCGGAGTCGGGACTTGCGCCGATGTGCCCGGGACACCGCCCGGTGCACGGTACTCATGCGCGGCGCGAGGTCGCGACAACGGCTGGAGGTTGTCATGCGAACGAACATATTTGGCCGGACGGTGGGGATGGCCGCATGGGTAGGGGCGTGGGTCGGGCTGGTGCTCGCTCCGATTCATGCGCTGAGCCGCTTTGCGACGGCGGACGGAGCCGGCGATCTTGCAGAGCTCGGTGGTACGCGCCTTCGGCCGCGCCGACGGGCCCACCTGACTCGATACCCGGTCGAGGCAAGGAGCTAAGGCAGGGTCGGAAGGCGCGCATGGCGCATTGCGGAGAGCGACCGGAACCCGACTCTTGGCTTTCGCTGCGCGTGCGTTCGTTGCCTGATGGGGAACGGGGCTCGGCCGCGGGCCGTCCGCCGCACCGGGAGCGCAGCGGGGCCGTCCGGCGTCACGACGACCGACGCCGGAGCGCCCGACAGGAGTGGAGATCGGCCATGGACGCCAGCATCAATGCACAGCAGTTCCGCGATCTGTTCGATGACCGCGCGATCGTCGTGGCCGACGTTCCCGCGGGCGCCGCCCGCGACTTCGCGGCGAAGGCGAACCGGCCGGCGGGTCCGGCGGACGCGACGCTGCGCACGCGCCAGGAGTTCGACGCCCTCTTCGACGGCATCCGGCTGGAGGCCGGGCCCGATCAAGGCGCGGCGGCCGGGGACCCGCCGACGCTGCGGCTCGCCGACCAGCACGGAGCGCAGACGGCCGCGGGACGGCTCGTCGACAGCTACCGCGCCGCCTCGATCGGCAAGGAGGAGTTCTTCGGCCGCTCGATGTATATGGTGGCCATCAGCGACTGGCCGGCCGCCGACATGCGGCCGGAGGAACCGGTGACGGCCACCGGCGACGCCCGCATCGCCCTGTGGCGGGCCAACCCCGGTGACCAGCGCGCCGTACTCCCGCCGGACGATTCGGGCGTGTTGTTCACCAGTTCCACGTTCTCGCTGGTCAATAGCGGTAACCGGACCAAGAATGCCCCGAAGCGGTCGTGGAAGGTCGATGTCGAGCCCGGTGACGACGACGACCGGATCGTCGGCATGGCGCGGCTGAACCTCAAGTCGATGTACAACGACGCCTCCCAGATGCGCGAGGCGCTGGTGTGGGCGCTGTTCCGGCGCGCGGGCGTGCCGGCCGCCCGGCACACCTACGCGCGACTGGCGATCAACGGCGCCTACCAGGGCCTGTACTCGCTCATCGAGCAGGTCGACCGGGGCTTCCTGCGCGAGCGCTTCGGCGCGAACAACCGCGGCAATCTCTACAAGGCCTACTGCGGCGACGTCGGCTGCGCGACGCTGGAGCACCGGACCGGCGCGGACGGCGACGACAGCGGCCGGCAGTACTTCACGAAGCGCGACGATCCCGACCTGACATACCGGCTCAAGACCAACGAGGACGACCCGGACCTCAACAGCTACGACGACCTCGCGCAATTCATCCGCGTCATCAACGGGATCGGACTGCCCGGTGACGACCGGCGGTTCGACACCGACGCCTTCCGCGAGTCCGTCGAGGGCATCCTGAACGTACGGGCGTTCCTGCGGTGGGCCGGTCTCAACGTCCTGCTCGGCAGCTGGGACAACTACTTCGCCACGCCGGCCAACTATTACCTCTACAACTCCGGGCGGCGCGGCAGCGCGAAGCGGTTCATGGACCAGCCGTATTTCACGTTCCTGCCCTGGGACTACGACAACAGCCTCGGCATCGACTACACCGGCACCCGTTGGCAGGACACGAACCTGCTCGATTGGCCCGCCAATACCGAGGCATACAACAAGCATCGGGGTCGCTCGCGCATCCCCTTGGTGCAGAACCTGCTGGCCAACCACGATCTCGCCCAGTACTACCTGGACCACATCGAGCACCTGCTGGACACCGATTTCACCCCGGCGGCGATCTCCGCACGCATGGGCGTCCCGGACGGGTCCGGCCTGTGGCAACGGATCATTCCCTCGGCGTACTTCGAGGCCGACTTCCCGAACTCGGCGCCGTTCACCGGGCGCCAGTTCACCAACGACGAGGTCTACCGATCCGGGTACGTCCAGCAGGAGCTACGGCACGCCAACGCGTTCGTGCTCGGCATCTATCACTACGTCCGGATGCGCTACGACAGCGCCCGCGCGCAGCTGGCGATCCTGCGGGCCACCTTCCCGGCCGGGGCCAGCGGTGGGCAGTTCCCCGGTACTCTCGAGCCGGTTCCCGAGTAGCGTCCCGTGTCCAGATCTGCGGACACCCCGCCGTTGCGGCTGGTCCGGGAGGCACGGATCGGCGACCTGTTGCCGGCCGGTGCGCCGGACCGCCTCGAAGCCAGCGGCGTCATCTCCGTCGACGGCCGATACCACGTCATCTTCGACAACCTGCGGTCGATCGCGCTGATCGACGAGGATCTGGACCGGGTCGGCGGCAACACGCTGATGCCGACCGGTCCGCACGCCGCGTACGCCTACGAGGACATCGCCCGCGATCCCGACACCGGCCACCTCTACCTGCTCGTCGAGGCGGCATGCCGGAACGGCGGCTACATGGCGCGAGTCGAGGAGTACGACGAGCGGCTGCGGTTCGTGTCGGACGACTGGCTGGAATTCCCCCTGCCCGAGAGCAACAAGGGCATAGAGGGACTGGAGTGCGTCCGCCGCGACGGCACGACGCATCTGCTCGGGCTGTGTGAGGGCAATCGCGACCGCAGCGGTGCGGCCGGGCGGCAACCCGGCGGCGGACGCATCGTGGTGTTCCGGCGCGGACGGCGCAACTGGAAGCATGAGGCCACGATGGATCTGCCCGGGACGCTCGAGTTCGCCGACTACAGCAGCCTTGCGATCGCCGGTGAGCGGGTCGCCGTCGTCTCGCAGGAGTCTTCGGCGCTGTGGTCGGGCAGTCTCGCGCCCGCCGCCTGGGAGCTGACCGGAACGGGCCGCACGTACCTGTTCCCGCGCGACGCGGACGGCGACGTCCTCTACTGCACCGTCGAGGGCGTGTGCTGGCTCCATCCCGACGAGGTGGTCGTGGTGTCCGACCGGGCCAAGGCGCGCAGCCAGGGCCGCCGCTGCCGGGCCAAGGACCAGTCGCTGCACGTCTTCGCGCTCCCGAGTGAGGCCGGTGACGACCGGGCTGGCGGGCCGGCATGAGCGGACCGTCGCCGGTCGGAGTCCGCGCGCTGTTCCAGCAGCGGATCGCCGGGGACGACGCCCTGTTGCGGCTGGCCGCGTTGCGCTTCGCCGAGGCCGGCATGCCGGCCGAGGTGTACGCCGATCGGCCGGACGAGCTCGAAGGGCTGCTCCGCTACGTCCCGGAGCACGAGACGCTGCCCGTCGTCCACCTCAACCGGACCGTGGACCTGCTCACCGCCGCCGGACGGGCCACCGTGGAGGCGTTCGCCACCCGTTTCGCCGGCCGGGTCGCCGGCCTTGTCGTGCACGACAAGGCGGCCATGCGCCAGCGGACCGCGGACATCGTCGAGGCGATGCGCGAGCTGGGCCGCCCGCGCCGCGACCAGCCGGGCCGACCGATCGTCTTCCTCGAGTACGCGGCCGGGCTCGGACCCTCCTGGTACGCCGACCTCGCCGTGCGCCTAGCGGACGTCGAACTGGCGTCGGTGTGCATCGATGTCGGACACGTCGGCATCGAGGCGGCCCGCCACGCGCTCGCCGCCGCGCGACCAGACGCCGACGTGCGTACCCTCACCGCCGGTTCCGACCGGCTGCCCGAGCTGGTCGCCGACGTGCAGCACGCCACCCGCACGGCGTTGCCCACCGTCGTGGACCTGGTGCAAGCCGTCGCGCTTCCCCGAAAAACCGTGCACCTGCATCTGCATGACGGGCACCCGCTGGTCGCCGGGCTCCCCGACCACTTCAGCTTCCTGACCCGGGTACCCCTTTCGTTCGCCGTCGACGGCCGGCGATCGCTCGACCCGATGTACGGTCCGGCCGGCCTCGCCACGATCCTCCGCACCACCATGCAGGCGTGCGCGTCCGGCCGGGCGTCTTTCACGCTGGAGATCCACCAGGCGGAGGGGCGGCTCCCGATCGGCGACGTCCCGTACTTCCACCATTGGCGGGATCTGACCAACGCGGAACGGATGAACTACTGGCTCGCCGTCCTTGCCGACAACCACCTGCTCGCCCGCAGCTCCTTCCAGACACCGCTGCCAGATGGATCGTGAACCTGTCCGGGTCAGATCATGATCTGACCGCCGGCGACGTCGAGGGTGATGCCGGTGATCCAGGACGAGCTCTCCGAGGCCAGGAAGATGACGGCGCCAGCGACGTCCTCGGGTGTACCGAGTCGCCCCAGCGGATGCATCGCCGTCATCTGAGCTATGCGTTCGGCCGGGATCATCCTTTGCGTCCGCTCGGTCATGATCGTCGACGGCGAGACGCAGTTGACCCGGACGCCGTGGCGGGCAACCTCTTTCGCCACCTCCTGGGTGAGCCGCACGACGCCCGCCTTGGCGACCGCGTAGCCGGTAGGCGCACCGATCGGATCGCCGCCGGCATAGCGGGCGGCGGTCGAGGCCATGGTGACGATCGAGCCGCGACCGCGCTGGACCATCCCGGGCAGGAATGTCTTCACGGTGAGGAAGGTGGCGGTGAGGTTGCCTCGAAGGGCGTCGTTCCACTCCGGCTCGGTGATCTGGGCGGTTGGCCCGGGGAGCGGACCTCCCCCAGCCACGAACGCCCCGAGCACGTCGACCGGCCCGTACGCGTGCTCGGCCTCCACCCGCAACCGTTCCAGCGCGTCCAGATCCGCGGCGTCGGCCGTGACGCCGATGGCGTCGCCGCCGTCCACGCGGATGTTCTCCACCGTCTCGCGCACGGCGGCGTCGTCGCGGCCGTTGACCACCACCCTCGCGCCGTTGGCCGCCAGCATGCGGCAGGCGGCGGCGCCGATGCCCCGTGAGCTGCCGGTGACCACCGCAACCTTGCCGGCAAGGTCGGGGTACAGCGGGATTGTCGAGGTCACGTCTCCTCCTTGGTCCCTGTCGGCGGTCGCGAGCACCGGCGGTCAGGGCCGCCGGGTCGCGGCGTCGAGGACGGCGCGGTCGGCCGGGACTACCGGCTTGGCAGGCTGGCGGGCGCGTGCCGTTCGCCCGCACGGCCGACGTCTACCGCCGCCGCTGGCCGGGCGGTGAGGGCGGCACCGACCGCCGCCGCGACGGCGGCCAGCGACAGGAACGTGCGCAGCGTGTGGAAGGCCGCCCACCGCGCTCTGATGTCCTGCCAGTCCGGCGGCAAGGTTGTCACGGTCCACGTCTTGATCTTGTTATCGATGGGCACCTCGACCGACAGCGTCACCACGACGACCGCGACCAAGAGCAGCAGGCCGCACAGCGCCAGCCAACCGGCGAGGGTGGACCGGCCGCGGAACAGCAGCACGACCACGAGCAGACCGACGACCACCGCGGAGATCATGAGTACCGCCATGACAGTGGCCAGGTTGCTGATCATGTGTTGGCCGTCGGTCAGGAACGTCGCGGCGTCATAGCTGGTCATGGTCCGGCCCAACGACAGCCAGGTCCCCCACATCACACCCGCCACCAGCACGTACAGCATGATGCCCAGAAACTGGGCCAGTTTGACGAACATGACCTAACCTCCGTTCTGCCGGTCAACGGTTGGGGTGCCGGCCGCGGGCGAGCTGGACACCGGCGATGCCGCTGACGATCAGGCCGGGGAACCGCCCTGCGGGGATGAACCACGCGAGCGGTTCGGCGACCAGGTAGAGCGGCGCGAGCAGGCAGGCGGTTGCCGAGGCCAATGCGGTGATCGCCACTGGGCGGGGCAGCTCACCGGTGCGCAGGCCGGCCAGCCCGAGGGCGCCGAGGAGGACACCGAAGGCCGGGGTGTGGATCACCCCGCCGGCAAGGAAGCCGCGGCGGCCCAGCGCGGCGGCGCTGGCTTCCCGCCGTCCCCACCGGCCCGACAGCGCGGCTGTGCACGCCGCCGAGGCGGCCAGCGAAGCGACAGCCACCGCGCCGCCGGCCATGGCCGCGGTCCGCAGCGCCCGCCGTCCCGGGCCGGCACGCCCGGCCAGCCGCGCCACGGACGCGGTGAACGCGGCCAGGGAAGCCGCCGAGATGGCCTGGCCGGCCGCGCTGAGCCGGGCGGGGCCGGCGTTCTGGGTGAAGAACTGCCGGACCTGGCTCGGGTCTGAGTCGGGTCGCGGGTAAGGGAGGTCGGCGAGCGCATTCGCCGCACCGACGCCGCCGATGAAGCTGAGGCCGGCCAGTGGCCCGCCGAGCGCCCCACGATCGGGGGCCGGAGTAGCTGCGCCATGCATGGGTGTTCCCTCCTCTTGCGTGCTCGAGTCGTCTGGTGACCGGAAGCTGTCGTGCATCGCGATGATTTGGGCCTAACGTTCGGATCCGCCCATCGACGGCTGCCGCCCGCGGGCATCGTCCACGACCACCAACCCGGGGGGCAGGGCGGCGTAGATCTCCGCGGCCATGGGATGAGCGTTGTCCGCCATCATCTCCAGGACGATGACTCTTGTGTTCACTAGGACGACGCCTGCCTGGGTCAGGCGGCTAACCGTGGCCACGGACGGCTCTGGTTCGAAGCGGCCGCACGCGTCGAGAACGACGTAGGAGTCGTAGCCATCCGAGGCGCTGGCCAGGGCGGGTAGTTGCGCGCAGACGTCGAGCCCGGTGCCGGCGATCAGTACCTTGCCGCGACCTGTGCGGCGGATCGCGTCGTGGACCCGGCTGTCGTGCCAGGCGTTGATGAGCGTACGGTCGATGATTTCCTGCCCGGGGAAGATCTCGGTCAGTTCCTCCAGCTGGGGTCCGTTGGGACCGGCGGCGAGAGCAGTGGTCATGACCGCCGGTATCGTCAGCAGCTGGGCGCACCGGGCCATGGCAAGCAGGTTGCGCCGCGTCCGCTCCGGCTCATGGATCCGGCTGAACAGGCCCGCCTGCTGATCCACCAGCAGGAGCACGGCGTCGTGCGGGCTGACCGGTTCGAGGCGGGCCGGAGTGATGTCGGTTGGCATGAATTACCCCTCCATCCGATTCTCGACGGCGTTGCGGCCTGCATGTCGCGGGTCGCGTCAGGATGGGCTGACATCGCGAACCGCGGGGATGGCCGCGGCGAGTGTGTCCAGCGCTTCGGTCGTCCAGGGACCGGCGACGATGAGGGTCACATGGTCGATGCCCAGCTCCGCGGCCGCGACACAGCGGCGGGCGAACGACTCGCTGGACTCGCCCGCCTCCAGCCGGCTGCCCAGGACTTTCTCGATCGCCTCGTACGGGCGGCCGACATCGGAGCAGTGCCGGGCCAGGACATCGAGCTTGTGCCGGATCGTCTGGCCGCCGTCGGGGATGTCGAACAGGTTGCAGGCGTCGGCGTACTGTGCGACGAGGCGCAGGGTCCGGCGCTCGCCGGTCCCGCCGACCAGGATCGGTGGATGGGGGCGCTGCACCGGTCCCGGGCTGTCCACCGGACGGCTCAGCCGGTAGTGCCGACCCTTGAACGGGGTGTCGTCGTCGGCCCACATCCGGTTCGCGATATGCAGCGTCTCCTCCAGCCGGTCGAATCGCTCGGCCGTGGGGGGCAGCGGAAGGCCCAGAGCCTCCGCCTCGCCGGTGTGGTAGCCGGCGCCGATGCCCAGCCAGGCCCGGCCGCCGGTGAGGACGTCGATGGTGGTGACGGCCTTGACCAGCAGCGCCGGCGGCCGGAGCGTCGCCGCGGACACCATGGTGCCCAGCCGGACCCGCTCGGTTCTTGCCGCTATGTACCCGAGCAGGGTGTACGCCTCGTACATCTCGGTCTGGTCGGGCGCCGCGGTCGGGTCGACCTGTAGCAGGTGGTCTGGTACCCACACGGTGTCCACCCCGGCCTGGTCGGCCGCCTGCACGACCCGCGTGAGCTCGGCGCCGAACGCCCGCGCGCCTCTCGGCCATGAGTAGTTTGTCACGCTGATGCTGATGCGCATCCCTGCTGAACCTCCGCCTCGTGTCGTGGACAGTTTGAGATGGCTAGGTGAACTCGCGGGCCCGCACGGCCCAGCCAGCGTCGTTGAGGCGGCCGCGTTCGGCGAGCAGCGACGCGGCGTCCGGCCCGATCGGCAGGCGCAGCGGGGTCTCGGTGGCGTCGATCGCGTCGGCGATGGCGCTCGCGGCCTGATCCGGGGACGCCGGCCCGGCCCCGGTGTCCTCGGACGGCACCCGCTGCGCGCGATCGAGGTGGGCGTACGCCGAGGAGACATAGCGCGCCTGCCGCTCGTACGTCCCGGTGGCGACCGAACCGAGCTCGACGATCAGGACG